>JBKOUH010000372.1:0-5693 GCA_046723285.1 Pseudomonadota bacterium | reverse complement strand
GCAGAGGCCAGCACGCGGCCGATGAGATGCGCGGGTACGGGCGCCGGCGCGGCGCCGTCGAGCAACGCATCGAGCCGCGCGGCCGTCGCGCGAAGCGCTTGTGCTTCGGGCGAGCGCGCGAGGAGGGCCTCGGCCGCGGTGCGGCGGTCGGCGGGCCAGCGCCGGGGCTCGGCGCCGTAGGCGTCGAGCAGCACCTCGAATTGGGCGAGCGCAACGCGCTCGGTTTCATTACCGGTCATGGCTCACTCTCCCGCCACCTCGTCCTTCAATTCCATGAGCGCCGCGCGCAACGCGCGCCGCCCGCGCGACAGCAGCGATTCCAGCGCCTCGACGCTGATCTCCATCGCAGCCGCCGCCTCGATATTTCCCATTTCGAGCGTGTGCACCAGCGTGATCGCGGTGCGTTGGCGCTCGGGCAGCGCCGCGATCGCACGCTCGACCGCGGCTTTCCGGTCGCGCTCGGCCAGGCGCTCGAGCGGCGTCGGCGCCGGATCGGCCAGGTCCACGGCCGTGTCCACATCGATCATCGGACGCCGCCGCCGGATGCGGTCGATGGCGAGATTGTGCGCGACCCGGTAGAGCCAGGCGGCGATCGGCGCATCCTCGCGCCAGCGCGCCGCCATCTGCCAGAGGCGCAGCATCGCGTCCTGCGCCACGTCCTCGGCTTCCGCGGCGTCGTTCAGCATGCGCCGGGCGAGCGCCAGTACTTGCGGCAGATGGCGCGTGACCACGAGCCTTGTGGCGGCAGCATCGCCAGCCGCCACCCGCCGCATCAGCGCCGCATCCGAGTCTCCGCCGCTTTCGGACATGCGCGATTATACGAACCGCGCCGCGCGCCGCCACGCCGGAGGCGCCGACCCCGATGCCGCAGCCGGGAGCGCCGAGCGCCGCCGCTGCCAACAATGCCGCGACCGGACCGCCCTTGCCATGAGGTGGCGTGGGGTGGGCGCTGATCGAGACTGGCTTCGGCCCGGTGGCGGGCATCGGTCGATATCCTGAAAAAGGCGAGGCGCCGGGTAAACCGCCCCGGTGACGCTCACGGGCATAACGAAGGTTGAGCGCTGTTTCCGTCGCGCTTCCGGTGCCGGTTAACGGCTCCACTAGCGACAAAACGGCGCCTCCCGGGAGGAGAGGCGCCGCCTTGCCGTGTCAACCCGGCCCGCCCGCAACGGGCCGGGTCTCTTGTCGATTTAGCGCTTGCGATCGCCGCGCGGGCTGCGGCGGCCGAGCTCGTCGGCCGTCACGACGCCGTCCTTGTTGCGGTCGAGGCGGGCGAAGCGGCGCTCGCCGGCGGCCTGCCACTCGGCGGCGCTGATCTTGCCGTCCTTGTCGGCGTCGAGCGCGGCGAAGACGCGGTCGCTGACCTGGTTGCCGCGGCCGGCGAAGGCCTTGGCCAGCTCCTCCTTGGTCACGACGCCGTCCTTGTTGGCGTCGGCCATGAGCAGCAACATCGGCTTGCCGCGCGCGGCATCGACCTCGGCCTTGGTCAGCTTGCCGTCGCCGTCGGCGTCGAGCGCCTTGAACTCGGCCTCGATCCGGCGGACGAGGAACTGGCGCGGACGCGCCGCGAATTCCTCGAAGGTGACGGCCCCGTCCTTGTTGGCGTCGGCGCGGAGGATGGACTCCTTCCGCTCGGCCGGCAGTTCGTCGGCGGTGAGCTTGCCGTCGCGGTTCGTGTCGAGGCGCTCGAAGCGTTTCTTCATCGCCGCCTCGAAGCGCGCGCTCCTGACCTTCGTCAGATCCTCTAGCGTCAGGTAGCCCTTCTTGGCCGCGTCGGCGCGCTCGAAGTTGAGGCGCCCCGCGCGCTCGCCGCGCTTGCCGCGATCGGCGCGGTCACCGCGCTTCCCGCGTCCGGCCGCGAGTTCGGCGGCGTCGAGCTTGCCGTCGCCGTTCTTGTCGAGCCGCGCGAAGATGCGGTCGACGAAATCGCCGCGCCGCTGGTCGCCATAGACCGCGAACTCTTCCTCGCTGATGAAGCCGTCGCCGTTCTTGTCGGCCGCCTTGAACTCGGCGGTGCGCGCGGCGGCGTATTCGTCCTTGGTGATCTTGCCGTCCTTGTTAGTGTCGAGGCGCTCCATGAATTGGGTGCGGAAGCGCTCGCCGGGGCTCTTGCTGCCCGGGCCCGTCTGGGCATAAGCGCCGGCGCCCAAAGCGAGGGCGATGGCCGTGCCGGCCAAAAGTGCGGTCAGTCGTCGCATGTTGCTCTCCTAAATCGGTCCGCTGTTGCGGGACCTGTTTTTGCCGATGGGTCACCCCCACCGCCCACATCGCCCTAAACGCTTGGCCACTGAAAATCCGTCGCGGCCGCTAAGCCCGCCGCCGCGTCGCATTGTCGGCGCCACCGGGAGGACTCCTTTTGGTCGCATTAGTAGATATTTTGTTCTAAACTAAGTTGTCAATACGTTCCAAGCGAAAAACTGCGCGCACGGAGGGCGCGATGGTCCGGGCCGGATAAGGCGTCGACGCTCTCCTCCGCGGCCTCCGCGCCTTCCGCGTGCACTGGAACGCCCTTCTCACATGATGACGCCAGCGCGGATCTCGCCTTATAGTGCGCGGCACTCTCGAGAGGATCGCCGCGATGCAAATCCTGCGCTTCGTCCCCGCCGCCGCCCTGCTCGCCCTTGCCGCCTGCATTCCATCGAGCCCGGCGACGTTCCGCGGCTGGCCCGACCCACCACACAAGTTCGTCGACTGCAGCGGCGCGGCGAATGGCGCCGCGGCGTGCTTCGAGCAGGCGCGCGCCCTCTGCCCCGAGGGCTATCAACTGGCCGAACATCGCACCGATCCCGACATCAACCGCAATCAGATCATCGTGCGCTGCGGCCCGCCGCTCGCCATCGAGGAGCCTGCCCGGCCTGCGCCCGCGCCGCGCCGGCGCGCGCCGGCGCCAACCGTGCCGAAGTAGACGGTCGCCGCGATCTCGATTGACCTTCGCGCCAGGCACCGGGCGGTAATGCGCGCCGCTTGATCCGGTCCTGCGGCAAACCTCTCGGCGCCGCGCGCCATGCCGCGAAGACACGCTCGCCTGAAACGCGGCTGGCAGCGCTCGTCGCCCACAGGCGCACGCAGGGATCCTTCATCTGGTCGAACAGACCTTCGGGAGAGAAGAAATGGCGAAAGGCAATCGCAAGGTCATCATCACGTGCGCCGTCACGGGGTCGATCCACACGCCCTCAATGTCGCCGCACCTGCCGATTACCGCGTCCGAGATTGCGGACGCCGCGATCGGAGCGGCCGAGGCCGGCGCCGCGATCGTGCATTTGCATGCGCGCGATCCCAAAGACGGGCGGCCGGATCAGAGGCCGGAGGCGTTCGCGCCGTTCCTGCAGGTCATCAAGCAGCGCTCGGGCTGCGTCGTGAACATCACGACGGGCGGCGCCCCGACGATGACGGTCGAGGAGCGCGTGAAGCCGGCCGCGACCTTCAAGCCCGAAGTCGCTTCGCTCAACATGGGCTCGATGAATTTCGGCCTCTACCCGATGCTCGCGCGGCAGAAGGAATTCAAATACGACTGGGAGCGGCCCTATCTCGAAGGCTCGCGCGAGCGCATCTTCAAGAACACCTTCGCCGACATCGAGTACATCTTGAAGACTTGCTCCGGCAACGGCACGCGCTTCGAGATCGAGTGCTACGACATCGGCCATCTCTATACGCTCGCTCATTTCGTCGACCGCAAGGTGGTCGAGCCGCCGCTGTTCGTGCAAAGCGTGTTCGGCATCCTGGGCGGCATCGGGCCGCACCCCGAGGACGTCGCCCATATGAAGCGCACGGCGGATCGTCTCTTCGGCGACGCCTATCGCTGGTCGGTGCTGGGCGCCGGGCGCAATCAGCTGCCGATCGCGGCGATGTCGGCGGCGATGGGCGGCAATGTCCGCGTCGGCATGGAGGATTCGCTCTGGATCGGCGCCGGCAGGCTCGCCGAGAGCAACGCCCAGCAAGTCCGCGCCGCGCGCCAGATCATCGAAGGCCTTGGGCTCGAAGTCGCGACGCCGGACGAGGCGCGCGAAACGCTGAAACTCAAGGGCGGCGACAAGGTCGCGTTTTGACGCTCCCGGCTATGCGGCCGGCGGCTTGCGCACGGGCGGGAACAGTTGCGTGCCGCTCTCGTCATCGATGACTGAAATCACGCGGTAGGGGCAGCTCGCCGCGGCCTTGAGGATCGTCTCGCCCGGCGCCCCCGCGGGATCGATAACGCTGACTTTGCGATCCGCGTCGAACGCGAACACCTCGGGCGCCACGTTCATGCATTTGCCGAACGAGCGGCACTTGGCCTTGGCGGTCTCGATGCGAAGTCGCGGCATATCTGCTCGTCGCTAGATGAGGAACTGAAGCAGCGGCATTTCCTGATCGCTGTTGATCAGCAGCACCTTCTTGTGCGCGATTTTCACGCCGCCGCTTTCGGCGCGCAAGCGATGGATCGAGCGGCCGACCCAGATCTGCTGGTGCGAGAAGCGGGCAATGCCGAGCATGAAATTGGAATGCACGGTTGCTTCGGCGGCCGCGCGCTCGGCGACCTCGATGTTGGAGACGACCCGGCGCATGCGCGGCCGCGGCTCCTGCGCCAGGACCGAGCCGCTCTTCAACCGGTCGACGCGCTCGCCCAAGCGCTGGCGGTCGTCGTAGATGATCGACACCTCGCGCATGGGATCGATATCGTCGTGATTGCACGGAACCCAATAAATGCCGTCGGGCGCCCAGAGCGAGAGCCATTCCTCGTAGCGGCCCTCGTCCATGAGCCGCGCCTCGCGATAAAGAAATTTCTCGATCTCGGCGTCGGCGATCAAGGCGCGCGCCCCGCATCGGCACGCAACATCAGCGCCGTGTAATGCTGCCACATCCCGCGGATGTGATTTTCGTCCATCGTGTAACCGACCGAGCCGCCGTCCGGCAGGATCTTGTCGCGGTGAAGACCGCGGCCGATGTAGAGCCAATCGTTGCCCTCGGCCTGCATGCCGATCTGATTGCGCTCCATGATCTCGATGTCGTCGGGCGAGATGAAGCCGGCGGGGCCGAAGCCGAATTCGTGGTCGCGCAGCCGCGCCACGTTGATCTCGTCGGGCGCGCCTTTCAGGAACACCGGGTGATAGTAGACGAAGGTTTCGCCGACGCTCACCGGCTGCACGCGCCGGATATGCGTCATGATGTAGATGAGGTTCGGAAACACGAAGATCAGCGGCGGGATCGTCGAGAGCAATTGGCGCGCGCGCTCGGCGCCGTAGCGCTGCTCCATCGCGGCCGCATAAGCCTCGCGCGCGGGCGAGGGCTTGTGTTTCGGCGGCGCCATCGTGGCGCCGCGGTAGTCCTCGACCATGTGCCCGCCCGGCAGCGAGCGGATCACGTCCGGAATCTCGTTCCGATAGAGCGAGCTCAGATCGAGGCCGGTGCGCTTACCGTGCAGCTCGAACGCGACGCGATGGATGAAGGGGCCGTGATAATCGCCCTCGAGCGAGTTCTCGGGCAGGAACTTCCAATTGCCCGCATAGCGCAGCTTTTGCACGCCGGTACGCAGGTCGATCTCGCCTTCCGGCGATAAGTCCATAAACTGGTCGATGTATTCCGTCACCTGCCCGAGATGCTCGCGGAGCGAAACGCCCCCGGCGCTGACGCTGGCGAAGACGAGGCCGCGGTAGGCATCCTGGCGCGGCACGGGCGTGAGACCGAAATCTTCCTTGCGCAGGCCGGAATCGTAGCCC
>JBKOUH010000400.1:0-4599 GCA_046723285.1 Pseudomonadota bacterium | reverse complement strand
GTCCCAGAGCGCGGCATCGAGCACGCCGACGGCGCCGGCGCGATCGCCGTGCCCGCCCGCCTTCTCGTTGCGCATCATCACGGTCCACGCGCGCAACGGGTCGATCGCGTCGCCGGTCTCCGCCGCGTAGTCCCCGGCGTCCGCGGCGAGCAGGCGCGGAATGAAGCGCTCGCGCAGCAAGCCGCCATGGCCGTAGCGGCCGATCGAATCGAAGCCGAGGCCGATCAGCGGTCGGCCGCCGACATGCTTATCGGTGACGACGGCGACGGCGCTCGCCGTCATCGCGTCGAACGCGATGTCGGCGTTCCGCATCGGCGCCGAGAGCGCCACCATGGTTTCGCGAATGGCGACGATCTTCATGGCAGGCTTGACCCCGGCGCACGGCGCAACCTAGCCTGAACCATATTCGGTTTTGCGCCGGGCGAGAAGGCGAGGCAGTGCGCCGCTAGTTCTTCTTGCGCGGCGGGGCGCTGGCCTGATGCCAGTCGTGCTCGGAAATGTCGAAGACGACGCCGTTCGGGTCCGTGTACTTGGTCTCGGCGTCGACGCCGGGATAGGAGGGGAGGGTCATGAAGAAGGCGCCGCCGGAATTCTCGATGCGCGCCTTGGTATCGGCCGCATCGTCGACGACGAAGCCGAAATGATGCAGCCCCGCCCAATCCGGCCCGTGCTTCATGCCGCCCTTGCCGTCGGGGAAGTTGAGCAGGGTCAGGTTCATGACGCCGTCGGAGAGCATGATGGCGTTGCCGATCGGGCTCTCGGCCTGGTGCACGCGCTTCAGGTCGAAGCACTGCTCGTAGAAGCGCGCGGCGCGCTCGAGATCGGGAACCTGCATCGCGACGTGGCGGAGCTTCGCCATGGCTGGCCTGCTGAGTGAAATGGGATCCGCGCCCGCAAGTTTCGGATGGCGGCACGCTTTGTCAAGCGCCGCGGCGCGCTAGGAGACCTGCATGCGCTTCTCGCTGTTCCTCGCTTTCTACGCGCGCGATGCCGCCGCGCGCGCCAGCGCCGCCGACGTGGCGCGCGCCGGCGAGATCGTGACGTCGATCGCGGGGTTGCGGCGCGGCTTGGTCTTGACCGCCGAGCGCGCGCCCGATCCGTTCGTCGAATATCCGCCGCCGCCGCAACTGGCGCTGCAGCTCTATTTCGACGAGATCGCGGCGCTCGAAGCGGCCGCGGGGCGGAACGGGCCGCTGCAGGCCCTGGCCGCGCCCGGCGCGCTCCCGAGCGTCGACAAATCCGGCGCCGTGCAGCAGGCCATGCTGGCGCGCCCTTACGCGGTGCCCGATCCCGCGTTCCGCACGAAGGCGGGCGGCCTGCCGTGCTCCGACATCATCCACTATCCGGGCAAGGCCGAGAATTTCGACGCGTGGCTCGCGTTCTACATCGAAAGCCACGTGCCGCTGATGCGGCGCCTGCCGGGCATCCGCGACATCGAGATCTACACGCGCATCGATTGGGTCACCGGGCTCCCCTGGCCCAAGGCCGAGCACATGCAGCGCAACAAGGTCGTGTTCGACGACGCCGATGCGCTGACGGCGGCGCTCGCCTCGCCGATACGCGCCGAGATGCGCGCCGACTTCCTGAATTTCCCGCGCTTCACCGAAGGCAACCGCCACAATCCCATGGCCACGCGCGAAATCCTCCGCCGCTGAGCGCCTGTGGCACGAATCGTGCAATATTGAATGTTGCTCGGGATTGGCCGGCGCCCTATAGTCGCCGTTCTGTGATTGCGGCGCCGAGGGGGGACAAACATGCGCAAGCTCTTCACGCTGGCGGCGATGGCTGCCGTCGTCTTGGCCACGCCGGCCGGGGCCGAAGAGGCCAAGCTCAAGGCGGCGAGCTTCCTGCCGCTCACACAAAGCTTCGGCATCCACTTCAAGCGCTGGGTCGACGAAGTCAACAAGCGCGGCAAGGGCGTGCTGCAGATCGACGCGGTCGGCCCCGAGGCGATCCCGGTGCTCGAGCAGCCTAATGCCGTGAAGAGCGGCGTGATCCAGATGCACTACGGTCCGCCCACCTTCTACACCGGCACGATGTGGGAAGGCGAAGCGCTGAGCCTTTCGGAGCGCACGATCAAGGAGCTGCGCGCCAACGGCGCCTGGGCCTATCTCGACAAGCTGCACCAGGAGAAGATGAATTCGGTGCTGTTGGCGGGCTTGGGCGACGGCGTCAACTTCTACGTCTACACGACGACGCCGGCCAAGGCCGACGACAAGGACAAGCCGATGTCGGGCCTCACGCTCCGCTCGGTGCCGCTCTATCGCGTCTTCTTCGAAAGCCTGGGCGCTCGGGCCGTCTCGCTGCCGCCGGGCGAGGTCTTCACCGCGCTCGAGCGGAAGGTCGTGCAGGGCTATGGCTGGCCAAGCTGGGGCGTCAAGGACATGGGCTGGCTGCCGGTCACGAAATACCGCTACGGGCCCGGCTTCTTCAACGTGAACGTCAACGTTCTGGTCAACCTCGACGCCTGGAAGAAGCTCGGCGATCCGCAGAAGAAGCTGCTCAACGAGATGGCGGCCTGGCTCGACGACGAATGGCCGAAATGGCGCGCGGCGCAGGACGCCGTCGAGGACAAGATCCAGAAGGACGCCGGCGTGCAATACGTCGATCTCGGCGCCTGGTTCAGCAAGCGCGCGCACGACGCCTATTGGGCCGATCTCGAGAAGAAGAGCCCGCAGCACATTCCGCATCTGAGGAAACTGGTGACGAAGCAATAGATCCGTACCGCGCGATCGCCGGATCGCGCGGGCAGCGAACATGACTGCGATCGCGCCGCTGGCCGCGGACGCGGCGGAAGCGGGAGAGGCGATCGTGCCTGCAGCGTGCGTGTTCTCACCCGCTTCCGGCGCGCGTCGCGCATGACGCGCGGGTGAGGCGATGGGGGCTTTCGCCAAGATCTACGAGCGTGTGCTCGAGGGCTGCGGCGTCGTCGCGGGCCTGCTCGTCTTCGCGATGACGGTGCTGATCGTCGCCGACGTGGTCCTGCGGAATCTCTTCAACGCGACGCTGCCGGCCAGCGTCGAGCTCACCGAATACGCGCTGTTCTACGCATCCACCTTCGCGGCGCCGTGGCTCTTGAAGCGCGGGCAGCACATCCGCATCGACGTGCTGATCACGCGCGTTCCGCCCGCCGTCGGCTGGGCGATGGAGATCGCGAGCGATCTCATCGGGCTGGCGCTCTCGCTGCTGATGTCGTGGTACGGCGTCTGGATGGTCTCGCGCAGCATGATCGGCGGCACGCTGGTCGTGAAGAACCTGATCTTCCTCGAATGGTACGTGCTCTGGCCGCTGCCGGTGATGTTCGTGCTGCTGGCGATCGAGTTCGTCTTCCGCCTGCAGCGCGTGATCGCCGGGCCGCGCCAGGCGCGGCGCGAGGGCGGCTCGGTCTGACCATGCATTGGACCGAAGCGCTTCTCCTGCTGATCGGCGGCGTGAGCGTGCTGCTGGCGCTCGGCGCGCCGGTGGCCTTCGCGTTCATCGCGATCAACGTGCTCGGCGCCTATTTCTTCCTGGGCGGCGAGGCGGGGCTGCTGCAGCTCGCCCGCAACATGGTCAATTCGGTCACGAACTTCTCGTTCACGCCGATCCCCATGTTCCTGTTGATGGGCGATCTGCTGTTCCACACCGGGCTCGCGATCAAGGCGATCGACGCGGTCGGGCTCGTCATCCGGCGCGTGCCGGCGCGGCTTTCGGTGATCGCGCTCGTGGCGGGCACGATCTTCTCGGCCGTCTCGGGCTCGACGATCGCGACCACGGCGATGCTGGGCGCGCTGCTGCTGCCCGAGATGCTGCGGCGCGGTTACGACCGGAAGCTCGCGATGGGCCCGATCATGGCGATCGGCGGCGTCGACATGCTGATCCCGCCCTCCGGGCTCGCGGTCTTGCTCGGCGGCCTCTCCGGCATCTCGATCTCGGGCCTGCTCATCGGCGGCGTCGTCCCCGGCCTCATCCTCAGCGCCGTGTTCATCGCGTTCATCGTGATCGTGGGCTGGCTCCATCCGGAGCTGGCGCCGGCCGGCGATCCGCCCGCGCTGCCCGACGGCGTCGTGCCGCCGGTCCCGATCGTGGCAGTCGTATCGCTGACGCTCGGCGTCGTGGCCGCGCTGTTCGCGGAGTGGTGGGCTGGCATCTCCGTTTGGTTCGCCGTCCTCGCCGTCGGCGTTGGAGCGCGCTGCCTGGCCGCGCGCAACTATGCGCGCTGGTATTGGGTCATCTGGGGGCCGACGCTCGTCTACGTCCTCCCGCTCGTGTTCATCATGTTCATGGTCATCGGCAGCATGGTGCTCGGCTGGGCGACGCCGACGGAGTCGGCCGCGGTCGGCGCCGCGGCCACGCTCGCCTATGCCGCGGCGTTCCGCGCCCTCACCTGGAAGGCGTTCAAGAACGCGCTGCTCAGCACCGCCGGCGTCACCGGCATGATCATGTTCATCATCCTCGGCGCCACGACATTCTCGCAGATCCTCGCGTTCACCGGCGCCACCAACGGACTCGCCACCACGGTGACCGAATCCGGCTTCTCGCCGCACGCGATCCTGATCGGCATGCTCGTCATCCTGCTCATCCTCGGGCTCTTCATCGACCAGGCCAGCATCATGATGC
>JBKOUH010000471.1:0-2705 GCA_046723285.1 Pseudomonadota bacterium | reverse complement strand
CGCTCGCCGACGCCGCCGGCCCGGGCATGGTCGCCGTGCGCATGATGCGCGACACCGGCAAATATCCGGCCGGGCTCTCCGTGGCGTTGACCGCCGCCGCGGCCACGATCGCGCCCATCATCCCGCCCTCGATCCCGATGGTGCTCTACGCGCTGTTCGCGAACACCTCGGTGGCGGCGCTGTTCCTCGGCGGAGTCGTGCCCGGCCTGATGATGGCCATCGCGCTCATGATCGCCTGGGCGTGGATCGCGCGCCGGCGCAATCTGCCGCCGGGCGAGCGCGTGTCCGCGCGCCAGGCGCTCTGCCATCTCGCGCGCGCGTTTCTTCCCATCACGCTGCCCGCATTGCTGCTGGGCGGGATTTATTCGGGCGCATTTTCGCCGACCGAGGCCGCCGCGGTGGCGGCGTTCTACGCGATGCTCCTGTCGGCCTTCGTCTATCACACGCTCGACGGCAAGGTGCTCTACGCCGTCTTCGCCGAATCGCTGCGCGCATCGACCGTCGTGATGCTGCTGATCGCCGCCGCCTTCATCATCAACTACGCGGTGACGGCCGAACAGCTCGATCAGGCGCTGGCCGCCTGGATCAAGCGCATGGATCTGTCGCCGCTCGCCTTCATGCTGATGATCAACGTGCTGTTCATCGTCCTCGGCTGCCTCATCGACACCGGCACGCTGCTGCTGGTGCTCGTGCCCGTGCTGCTGCCGACGGTCAGGGCGCTCGGCATCGACCTCGTCTATTTCGGCGTCGTCATAATCGTCAATCTCATGATCGGTTTGGTGACGCCGCCGTTCGGCATGGTGCTGTTCGTCATGACCGCCCTCACCAAGGCGAGGCTCGGCGAAGTCTCGCGCGAGATCCTGATCTTCGCCGCGGCCCTCATCGTCGCGCTGTTCGTGATGGTCCTCGTGCCCGGCACGATCACCTGGCTACCGCGGTTCTTCGGCTATACGGGATAACGCTTACTTCGTCTCGTCGAACAGCTCCCGCCCGATCAGCATCCGCCGGATCTCGCTCGTGCCCGCGCCGATCTCGTAGAGTTTGGCGTCGCGCAACAGGCGGCCGGTCGGGAATTCGTTGATGTAGCCGTTGCCGCCCAAGCATTGGATCGCTTCCAGCGCCATCCAAGTGGCCTTCTCGGCGGCGTAAAGGATCGCGCCGGCGGCGTCCTTGCGCGTCGTCCGGCCAGCGTCGCAGGCTTTGGCGACGGCGTACACATAAGCGCGGCACGCATTCATCGTCGTGTACATGTCGGCGAGCTTGCCCTGCATCAGCTGGAACGTGCCGATGGGCTGGCCGAATTGCTTCCGCTCGTGGACGTAGGGGATGACAACGTCCATGCAGGCTTGCATCACGCCGATGGGGCCGGCCGCGAGCACGGCGCGCTCGTAGTCGAGGCCGGACATCAGCACGTTGACGCCGTGGCCGATCTTGCCGAGCACGTTCTCCTCCGGCACCTCGCAATCCTGGAACACGAGCTCGCAGGTGTTCGAGCCGCGCATGCCGAGCTTGTCGAGCTTTTGCGCGGTCGAGAAGCCCTTCATGCCCTTCTCGATCAGGAACGCCGTCATCCCGCGCGGGCCGGCGCTCATGTCGGTCTTGGCGTAGACGACGAGCACGTCGGCATCGGGCCCGTTGGTGATCCACATCTTGTTGCCGTTGATGACGTAGCGGTCGCCCTTCTTCTCGGCGCGCGTCTTCATCGAGACGACGTCGGAGCCGGCGCCGGGCTCGCTCATGGCTAGTGCGCCGACGTTTTCGCCCGAGATGAGCTTCGGCAGGTATTTCTTCTTCTGCGCCTCGTTGCCGTTGCGGCGAAGCTGGTTGACGCAGAGGTTCGAATGCGCGCCATAAGAAAGCCCGACGGCGGCCGAAGCGCGGCTCACCTCCTCCATCGCCACGACGTGGTGGAGATAGCCGAGGCCGGCGCCGCCGTATTCCTCCTCGACCGTGATGCCGAGAATCCCGATATCGCCCATCTTGGTCCAGAGATCGGCCGGGAACTCGTTCGCGCGGTCGATGTCGGCCGCGCGCGGCGCGATCTCCTTGGCCGCGAAGCCCGAGACCGTGTCGCGGATCATCTCGGCGTCCTGGCCGAGATCGAAATCGAGCAGCGGCAGGCGGACATTGGGAATGCTCATGGCAGCTTTTCCTTCGTGTTCGTTCAGGAGCGCGCGCGCGCCGATTCGCGGTCGGGCACGAGGCCGAGGCGCACGAGGCGCGCCTCGATGCCGCCGGCGCCGCGGCCTAACTCTTCAGCGAGCGCGCCAACGCCGGCGCCTTCGTCCCAGCGGCGGCGCAGCGCCTGGTCCTGCTCCGGTGTCCACGGCTTGCCCTGATTGGCGGCGCCGGACGAAGCGCCCGCCTCGCCCGCCGGCGCGACTTCGTCGCCGACGCGGCGCACGATATCGAGCACGGCAGGCCCGTATTTCTCGAGCTTGATCACGCCGATGCCATAGACGTGGCCGAGCGCGTCGAGCGACGTGGGCTTCCGGGCCGCGATCTCCTCGATCGTGCGGTCGTGAAAGATCGTGTAGGGCGCGGCACCGGCGGCGCGCGCCAGTTCGAGCCGGTAGCGCCGGAGCGCATCGAACAGCGGGCCGTGCGTGACCCCAGCCGCACCGCCGGACGCGGCAGCGGCCGCGCGGCGGCGCGTCTCGCGCTGCGGCGGCAGCTTCATCATCACCCGCGCCTCGCCGCGCAGC
>JBKOUH010000387.1:0-3375 GCA_046723285.1 Pseudomonadota bacterium | reverse complement strand
GACGAGCGCGGCGTCGAAGCCAAAAAATCGGAGCTGCGCTACGAGGGCGGCATCGAAGCCTTCGTGCGCTACATCGACCGCAACAAGCAGGCGCTGCATCCGCCGATCTCGCTCATCGGGCTTCCAGGGATTGCGGCGCGGCGGAGAGAGTGCCGTCAGCCACGTTAAAGAATGCAGCGCGGCCGGCGAGGGATTCGAACAGCCGCGCATCGGTGCCGGTCATCCAGGCCTGGGCGCCCAACGCCTCGATCTCGTCGAAGAGCGCGGCGCGGCGCTCGGCGTCGAGATGGGCGGCGATCTCGTCCAGCAGCAACAAAGGTGCGGCGCCGCGCTGCAACTTCAAGAGGCGCGCCGCGGCCAGCACCAGCGCCACGAGGAGCGCTTTCTGCTCGCCGGTGGAGCAGAGCGCCGCCGGCATCGCCTTGGCGCGGTGATGGACTACGAGGTCGCTGCGGTGCGGGCCTTGGAGCGCGCGGCCGGCCTCGGCATCGGCGTGCCGGCTGTCGCGGAGGCGCCGACGCAGCGCATCCTCGGCCGCCAAGGCCGGGCCCGCCGCGAGTTCGGCTTCGGTTTCGCCCGCTAGCGCCAGGTCCGGCACCGGAAACGGGCCGACCGCGGATTCGGCGGCGATGGCGAGGCGCCCCATCACCTGCCGGCGCGCGGCCGCGACCGCCACGCCGTTCTCGGCCATCGTCTGCTCGAGCGCGGCCAACCAGGTCTCGTCGCTTCGCCCGTCCTTCATGAGCCGATTGCGCTCGCGCATCGCCTGCTCGTAGCCGGCGAGATTGCGCGCGTGGTCGGGCACGAAGCCCAGAACGATGCGGTCGAGAAAGCGCCGGCGCTCGGAGGCGCCGCCGTCGAAGATGCGGTCCATCTCCGGCGTGAGCCAAAGGAGATGCACGAGCTCGGCCAGCGCGGCCTGGCCCCTGGCGGCGGCGCCGTCGACGCGCACCACGCGGCGGTCCGCGGCCTCGTCTTCGGGGCTGCGGTCGGGGTCGCGGCCGGTGCCGATGCTGCGCTCGCCGGCCGGCGTGTCGAGCGTGGCGAAAATCGCCCAGCCCGGGCCCGGCGCTTCGCCGGCGGCGCGGCGGCGCTCGATTTCTACAATGCGCGCGCGCCGCAGGCCGCGGCCCGGCGCCAGGAACGAGATCGCCTCCAAGAGATTGGTCTTGCCGGCACCATTGGCGCCGTGGAGCACCACCGGCGTCCCCGGCACCGCGAGCTCGGCGCGCCGGTACGAGCGGAAATCGCTCAGCACGATGCGCCGGAGCGCCAGCGCTGGCGCGGCGGTATCGGCCGGCGCGGGTTGTCCGGACGCGGGATGAGGCAAGGCGTTCATGCGGCGGGCGGCGGCCCTCACACCCGCATGGGCATGAGGACGTAAAGGGCCGTGGCGTCGGCGCGATCGCGAATCACGGTCGGCGAGCCGGCGTCGGCGAGCATGAATTGCGCGGTGTCGCCCTCGATCTGCTGCAGGATATCGAGCAGATAGCGCGAGTTGAAGCCGATCTCGAACGCGCCGGCGCCGTAGCTGGCCTCGATCTCCTCGCTGGCGCTGCCGGCGTCGGGGCTCGTCGCCTGCAAGGTGACACTGCCGCTGCCGAGCATGAGCTTCACCGCGCGCGACTTCTCAGTCGAGATGGTGGAAACGCGATCGACCGCGTCGGCAAAGGATTTCCGGTTGATTTCCAGCATCTTGTCGTTGCCAGAGGGGATCACGCGCTCGTAGTCCGGGAAACTGCCGTCGATGAGCTTGCTGGTCAGCACCACCTTCTCGAAGGTGAACCGCACCTTGGTGTCGGAGAGCGCCACCTTCACCGGCTCGTTGGTCTCGTCGAGCAGGCGGCGCAGTTCACCGATGGTCTTCCGCGGGATGATGACGCCGGGCATGCTCTCGGCGCCCTCCGGCAGCGGCATCTCCACGCGCGCCAAGCGATGGCCGTCGGTCGCGACCGCCCGCAACAGGCGCAGGCCCTGGCTCTCGGCGGCGTGGCAGTAGATGCCGTTCAGGTAATAGCGCGTTTCCTCGGTCGAGATCGCGAAGCGCGTGCGGTCGATGATCGTGCGCAGCTCCTCGGCGGCCAGCTCGAAGCCGTGCGGGAACTCGCCGTCGTTCATCGAGGGGAAGTCCTCGCGCGGCAGGCAGGCGAGCGTGAAATGCGAGCGGCCGGCGCGCAGCGCCAGTTGCGACGAATCGCCTTGCTGCACCAGCTCCACCTGGGCGCCGTCGGGGAGCTTCCGGACGATGTCGTAGAGCGTGTGGACCGGCGCGGTCGTGGCGCCGTCTTTCTGCACCGTGGCCTCGACGGTATCGATGACCGAGATGTCCATGTCGGTGGCACAAAGCTGGAGGCGGCCCTTGCCCGCCTCGATCAGCGTGTTGGAGAGCACGGGGATCGCGTTGCGCCGCTCGACGACGTTCTGCACGTGGCTCAAGGCGCGGAGGAGCGCGGCGCGCTCGATCGTAAGCTTCATGGATGAACTCGGGCGTTGCGCGGGCAAGGGGCGTCCACAAGTGGCGCTTGGGCGGGGATGCGCCGGCGCACCGGGGACTAGGCCTGAAGCCCCGGCCGCGATCCACCGCCTTGCGGTTGATCAGGGCGCCGGGTTCTGCAAGCAGCGCGCGAAGCGCGCGGACGGCCCGGAAGGCCGGCTCCGTCCGGGCGGCCAAGCCGCCGCCGAACGGACGCGCATTATAGCAGAGAGGCCTTGTGGCAAAAGGATTTCCCGCGCGGCGGCGAGGAACGGGTCGAATGCTGCGGGGCGAAAAATTCTGCCTCGGGGCGAGCTTCAGACCCGCCCTTGCCGCCGGTGCATCTGATTCGATCGCCCCCGCCGCCGAGACGCATAGGGGCGGGTTTCAAACCCGCCCCTGCAAACGTCGGGACACAGCCGTGCCGCCTACCGCGTCAGCGACCGCGTCAGGATCTCGATGTCCTCGTTCAAGCTCGGATCGCCGCCCCTCAGCTCCTCGATTTTGCGGACGCCGTGCATGATCGTGGTGTGGTCGCGGCCGCCGAACTTGCGGCCGATTTCGGGCAGCGAGCGCGTCGTAAGCTGCTTTGCGAGGTACATCGCCACCTGGCGCGGACGGGCGACGGCGCGGGCGCGGCGGGGCGAGAGGAGGTCCGCCATCTTGATGTTGTAGTGCTCGCAGACGCGCTTCTGGATGTCGTCGATCGTGACGTGGCGGTCGTTGGCGCGCAGCAGGTCCTGCAGCACCTCCTGCGCCATGTCGATCGAAATCTCACGGCTGTTCAAGAGGGTGGCATGGGCGAAGAGACGCGTCATGGCCCCCTCGAGCTCGCGGATATTGGACGTGATCTTGTGCGCCAGGAACTCGGTCACCTTGGGCGGGATCGAAACCCCCTTCTG
>JBKOUH010000531.1:0-6329 GCA_046723285.1 Pseudomonadota bacterium | reverse complement strand
GTCCACCGCTGGAGCTCGCGCTCGTCCGTGCCGAAACTCCTCTTTCGAACCGAGGCTGGTGAGAGAATGGATCGCTCAAAGAGATGGCTTCTGCGGGCGGCAATCGCCGTGGCGGCGGTCGGCGGCGGCTATCTTGTTTGGCAACAGCTTGGGCCGCAGCCGCTTCCCGCCGGCATCGTCGGCGCGAATGGCCGCATCGTCGCGACCGACATCGACATCGCGACCAAGGGAGCGGGGCGCGTGAAGTCGATCTTGGTGAACGAAGGAGACTTCGTCACGGCCGGGCAGATTCTCGTCGAGATGGATACCGACTCGCTGCAGGCGCAGCGCCGCGAAGCGGACGCCCAGCTCCGGCGCGCGGTCATCAGCGTCGATACGGCCCGCGCGCAGGTGGTTCAGCGCAAGGCGGAGAAAGACGCGGCGCTCGCCGTGGTGGCGCAGCGCAAGGCCGAACTCGAAGCCGCGCGCAAGCGTTTCGAGCGCTCGGACGAGCTCGTGAAGCGCGGCACGGCGGCCGTCGAAACACTCGACAACGATCGGGCGCGATTCGAAAGCGCCAAGGCCGCGGTCAGCGCGGCGGAAGCTCAGGTCGCGGCCGCCGATTCGGCCATCAGCGCGGCCGAATCCCAGGTCGTCAGCGCACTGGCGTCGGTGGACGCCGGCAAGGCCACGCTCGACCGCATCCAGACGGACATCGACGACTCGACGCTGAAAGCGCCGCGCGATGGGCGCGTGCAGTACCGCGTGGCGCAGCCCGGCGAGGTGCTCGGTGCCGGCGGCAAAGTGCTGAACATGGTCGATCTCAGCGACGTGTATATGACGTTCTTCCTTCCCACCCAGCAGGCGGGCCAGATCTCCATCGGCATGGAGGTGCGCATCGTTCTCGACGCGGCGCCGCAATACGTCATACCCGCGAGCGCGAGCTTCGTCGCGGACGTCGCCCAGTTCACGCCCAAGACGGTCGAGACGGCGGACGAGCGGCAGAAGCTGATGTTCCAGATCAAGGCGCGGATCGCGCCGGACCTGCTCAAGAAGCACATTCGGCAGGTCAAGACCGGTCTGCCGGGCATGGCCTATGTGCGCCTGAGGCCCGACGTCCAATGGCCGCCGAACCTGCAAGCCAAGCTGCCGCAATGAACGATGCGGCGGCTGCGGCTCCCGTCGCCCGCCTGCGCGAGATCGGGCTCAAGCACCGCGCGACGGTGGCGCTCGATTCCGTCACGCTCGACATTCCGGCCGGCCGGATCGTGGGCCTGGTCGGACCGGACGGCGTGGGAAAATCGAGCCTGCTTTCGCTGATCGCCGGCGCGCACGCCTTGCAGCGCGGCCGGCTCGAAGTGCTCGGCGGCGACATGGCGAAAGCCGCGCACCGGCGCGCAGTGTGCCCGCGCATCGCCTACATGCCGCAAGGGCTCGGCAAGAATCTCTACCCGACGCTGTCGGTCTTCGAGAACATCGATTTCTTCGGCCGCATGTTCGGCCAAGACCGGCACGAGCGCCTGCGGCGGATCGCGGTGCTGACGGAAAGCACGGGCCTCGCGCCGTTCGTGCACCGCCCCGCGGGCAAGCTTTCGGGCGGCATGAAGCAGAAGCTCGGCCTCTGCTGCGCGCTGGTGCACGATCCCGATTTGCTGATCCTCGACGAGCCGACGACCGGCATCGATCCGCTCTCGCGCCGCCAGTTCTGGGATTTGATCGCCCGCATCCGCGCCGCCCGGCCGGGCATGAGCGTGGTCGTCGCCACCGCCTACATGGACGAAGCGGCGCGCTTCGATTGGCTCGTGGCGATGGACGGCGCTCGGGTGCTCGCCACCGGCACCGTGCCGGAACTGCTCGCCCGCACCGGGGCCGACACGCTGGAAGCATCGTTCGTGGCACTGCTCCCCGCCGCCAAACGCGACGGCCACCGCGTGGCGGTTCCGCCACCGCGCATCGACGGCGAGGCCGAGATCGCGATCGAAGCGCGGAATCTCACCATGCGCTTCGGCGATTTCACCGCCGTCGACGATGTCAGCTTCCGCATACGCCGCGGGGAAATCTTCGGCTTCCTCGGCTCCAACGGCTGCGGCAAGACGACGACGATGAAGATGATGACCGGCCTCCTGCCCCCGAGCGGCGGGCAGGCATGGCTGTTCGGCCGCCCGGTCGACCCGCGCGACCTCGCGACCCGCATGCGCGTCGGTTACATGTCGCAGTCGTTCTCGCTCTACACCGAACTCACGGTGCGGCAGAATCTCGAGCTGCACGCGCGGCTGTTCCGATTGCCCGCCGATACGATTTCCGCGCGTGTCGCGGAAGTCGCGGAGCGTTTCGAACTTCGCGCCATCATGGACCATCTTCCCGGCGCGCTGCCGCTCGGACAAAGACAACGGCTCTCTCTCGCCGTCGCGATGATCCACGCGCCCGCGATGCTGATCCTCGACGAGCCCACCTCGGGCGTCGATCCGATCGCGCGCGACGCTTTTTGGCAAACGCTGATCGATCTCTCGCGCCGCGACGGCGTCACGATTTTCATCTCGACGCACATCATGAGCGAGGCGGAGCGCTGCGACCGCATCTCGCTCATGCATGCCGGCCGGGTCCTGGTGAGCGACACGCCGGCGGCGCTCATCGCGAAACGCGGCGCCGGCAACCTGGAAGAAGCGTTCATCGCGTATCTGGAAGACGTCGTGAACGAGGACCCGGCGCAAGCTGCGCCCGCTCCCGCTGCGCCAGCACCGCCGCCGAAACCAGCGCCCGCTTCCCGGCGCCTGTTCGATCCGCGGCGCATGTTCAGCTTTGCTCGCCGCGAGTCGATCGAGCTCGCGCGCGATCCGATTCGCGCCACCCTGGCCGTGGTCGGCAGCGTGATGCTGATGCTCATCATGGCGTATGGGATCAGCCTGGACGTCGAGAAGCTGTCCTTTGCCGTCTTGGATCGGGACCAGACGACCAGCAGCCAGAACTATGTGTTCAACATCGCCGGCTCCCGCTACTTCGTCGAGAAGCCGCCGATCGCCGACTATGCCGACCTCGATCGGCGGATGCGCGCCGGGAGGCTGGCCCTGGCGATCGAGATCCCGCCCGATTTCGGCCGCCGCATCGCGCGCAATCAAACGACGACGATCGGCGCTTGGATCGACGGCGCCATGCCGACACGGGCCGAGACCGTCCAAGGCTACGTTCAGGCCCTGCATGCGCAATGGCTGAGCGACAAGGGTGTCGCGGTCAGCCCGGTCAACATCGCCATCCGCTACCGCTACAACCCCGACGTCAAGAGCCTTGTGGCGATGGTGCCGGCGGTAATCCCGCTGTTGCTGATGATGATTCCCGCGATGCTGACGGCGCTCAGCGTGGTCCGCGAGAAGGAGCTGGGATCGATCATCAACTTCTACGTGACACCGACCACGCGCCTCGAATTCCTGCTGGGCAAGCAGCTTCCTTATGTCGCCCTCGCGCTGTTGAACTTCCTGCTGCAGGCGCTGCTCGCCGTCACTTTGTTCGATGTGCCGCTGAAGGGCAGCTTTCCGGCGCTGCTCGCCGGCGCATTTCTTTATGTCGTCTGCTCGACGGCCTTGGGTCTATTGATGTCGTCTTTCGTGCGGAGCCAGGTCGCTGCGATTTTCGGCACCGCCGTCGTCACACTCATTCCGGCCATTCAATACTCCGGCATGATCGATCCGGTCTCCTCGCTGCGAGGCATCGGCGCCGTCATCGGCGAAATCTATCCGACCTCCCACTTCCTGACGATTGCCCGCGGAACCTTCTCGAAGGGCCTGGACTTCGGCGATCTTCCCGCGGAGTTCCTGGCCCTGCTGATCGCGGCACCGATCATCCTCGGTCTGTGCGCGGCCCTCCTGAGAAAGCAGGAGGTCTGATCCATGCGCATCGCGAACGTCTTTCGCCTCGGGATCAAGGAATTGCGCAGCCTGGCGCGCGATCCGATCATGCTCACGCTGATCGTCTATGCTTTTACGTTCGGCGTCTATGCGGCGGCCACGGCGATTCCCGAGACGCTCAACAACGCGCCGATCGCGATCGTCGACGAGGACCGCTCGGCTCTCTCGACACGGATCGTGAGCGCCTTCTACCCGCCCTCGTTCAAGCCGCCCATTCTCATCACGCCGCGCGAGATGGATGCGCGCATGGACGCAGGCTCGATCACCTTCGCGCTCGATATCCCGCCCAACTTCCAGCGCGACATCCTCGCCGGCCGCAGGCCCGACGTGCAACTCAACGTCGATGCCACGCGCGTCACCCAGGCGTTCACGGGCGCCGGCTACATCCAGATGATCCTCACGGGCGAGGTCGCCGCGTTCTTGCAACGCTACCGCGCCGCCCCGAGCCCCTCGGTCGATCTGGCGCTGCGCGCGCGGTTCAACCCCTCGCTCGAGAAATCCTGGTTCGGCGCGCTGAACGAGGTCATCAATCACATCACGATGCTGTCGATCATCCTCGCCGGCGCTGCGTTGATCCGCGAGCGCGAGCATGGGACCGTCGAGCATCTGCTCGTGATGCCGGTGACGCCGACCGAGATCATGCTGAGCAAGATCTGGTCCATGGCCCTGGTCGTGCTCGCGGCGGCCGCGGCGGCGCTGTTCATCGTCGTCGAGCGGCTGTTGTCCGTCCCGATTCAGGGATCGATCGCGCTATTCCTGGCCGCGGCGGCCGTCCATCTGTTCGCGACGACGTCGATGGGCATCTATCTCGCGACGCTGGCGCGCTCGATGCCGCAATTCGCATTGCTGCTGATGCTCGTCATCATGCCGCTCGAGATGCTCTCCGGCGGCGCGACCCCGCGCGAGAGCATGCCGCAGTTCGTCCAGGACGTGATGCTCGTGGCGCCGACCACCCATTTCATCCAGCTCGCGCAGGGCGTCTTGTTCCGCGGCGCCGGGTTCGACGTCGTCTGGCCGCAATTCATCGCGATGGCCGTCATCGGCGCGGTCCTGTTCGGCCTCGCGCTGCTCCGCTTCCGCAAGACGATCGCCGAAGCGAGCTAGGCCGCGCGCAATGCGGTGACGATTTCGTTTCTCCGCTCGAGCGTCTGATGCACCGGGCACTTGTTGGCGATCTCGAGCAGGCGCTGGCGCTGCTCTGCGGAAAGCTCGCCCGACAGCTCGATCTCGCGCTCGATGCGGTCGATCTTGCCCTCCTTGGTCTCGCATTCGGCGCAGTCGGCTGCGTAGATCTTGCCGTGGCGCAGCCGCACGGTCACCCGCGCGAGCGGCCACTTCTTCCGCTCGGCATACATCCTCAGCGTCATCGAGGTGCAGGCGCCGAGTGCTGCCATGAGCAGGCCGTATGGGTTGGGCCCGGTGTCGAGTCCGCCGGCTTCGACCGGCTCGTCGGCGGTCAGGCGATGCTTGCCGTCGTAGATCACTTGGGCGTAACGCCCGAATCCGACTTCGGCGACGACCACTTCGCCCGGCGCCGGCGCGCGGGCGAACGACATCACGCTCGCGGCCGGGCCGACGGTATCGCGCTTCGCCTCGCTCATCGCCCTTCTCCATCTGTCTGTGTCCGCAATCATACCATCCGGCGCGCGGCCGTGTGGCGTCGGGTCACTCGACACTTCCGCGCCCCGATGCTAAGCGAAACGCTCAACAATCTTGGATCGGCTCGATGAGCGAGATTGCCGGTATCGCACGGCCCGCGCCTGCCAAGCCCCGCCAGCTCCGCCGCCGCCGCGAGATCATGGACGCGGCCGCCGAAGTCTTCGCCAAGAAGGGCTATCACGCGGCCACCACGCGCGACATCGCCGACCGGCTCGGCATGCAGCCGGGCAGCCTCTACTACTATTTCGAATCGAAGGAAGCGGCGCTCGAGGAGATCTGCCGCATCGGCGGCGCGGAATTCGGCGATCATCTCGAAACCGTGCTCGCCGCCGGCATGCCGACGCGCGAGATGATCCGCAAGGCGATCGGCCATCATCTGCAGGGCGACCGGCGCCACTACGTCACCTGCTTCGCGCACAATCGCCGCTTTCTGCCGGCCGAAGTCGTGCCGGAGATGAACCGCCTGGCGCGCCGCTACTCCAAGCTCTGGGAAGACGTCTTCCGCCGCGGCATCGAGCGCGGCGATGTGCCGGCCGATCTCGATTGCCGCCTCGCCGCCACCGCGGCCGTGTCGCTCTGCAACGGCGCCGTCCCCTATCTCGAGCCCAAATCGCCCGAGGAGATCACGACGTTCATCGACGGGCTCGCGCTGCTGTTCATGACGGGCGCGCTCAAATCGTGACGCGCCCGCCCGATCTCGCGCGCGATCGCGGCCTTACCCGCGACGACGTCGAGGTCGTCGAGAAGGCCACCGTCTACAAAGGCCGCTTCCAGGTCGACCGCTACCGTCTG
>JBKOUH010000072.1:0-4160 GCA_046723285.1 Pseudomonadota bacterium | reverse complement strand
CTCGGAGACGATGCGGCCATCGGCGCTCTCCCACATGCCCGAATGTACGAAGATGCCGAGCCGGCCGGACTCCACCATGCGCAAGCCGCAGCGGCGCCCGAGCCAAGCCGCCGAGCGCTTGCGGAGGCGGCCGAAGAACCAGTCGACATAGACGAAAACGGCGCCGACGAGCGCGAGCCCGACGACGAGATTGGGCAGGTAGCGCCACGACCAGCCCTTGAATCCGCCCGTGGCACCGGCGACGATGAAGTAGACGACGATGTCGAGCACGATCGTCGCCGGCGCAAGAACGGCGACCGGCAGGTCGAAAATGCTGCGCCGCCACGTGATCGCGCCGCGCCAGGCCGGGTCGCCGACGGCATAGAGTGCCAGCAGCTGCGCGGCGGCGGCTGCATCGTGGTCGCGCCGCGCGCTCGCACAGTAGCCGAGGGCGCCCGGTCCGCCGCGGTCGACGACGCGGAAGCGGAATGCGCCGCCGGTGTCGCGGCGCAGGATCAACATGTCGCCGCCATTGCCCTGCGCCACCAGCGCAACCGCGCCCGTGGCCGGCAACGCCGCAAACGCGCGCGCGATTCCGTCGCTATCGCCGCGCCATTGGCGCAGCTTGCCGCCGCTGCGGAAGTAGATTCGAACGGCTATCGCGCCCGCTTTGGTCTGTCGATTTAAGTTACTGGTAAGTCTATCAAAAATCAGAGGCTTGGGGAGGGGCCAGGTCAGCTGCCTGCATTGCTCCAGATCATTGCTCGGCCCGCGCGCTCAGCGCATTGAGAATGCGCGCCGCGCGCTCTTGCGGCGCTGCAACCATCTCCCCATATCGCCGTTTGAGCGGATGCCGGGAGTCGGGTCCGCCGCCAGATCCTGCCTCATGAAGGGGGACAGACGAATGAACTTCGAGAACTACACCGAGCGCGCCCGCGGTTTCGTGCAAGCGGCCCAAGCCGTCGCCATCCGCGCCAATCACCAGCAGATGACGCCCGAGCATTTGCTGAAGGCTCTCCTCGAGGACGAGGAGGGCATGGCCGCCAATCTCATTTCCGCCGCGGGCGGCAATCCCGAGCTCGCCACGGCCGCCGTCGATCAGGCGCTGGCCAAGCTGCCGAAAGTCTCGGGGCAAGGCGCCCAGCCCTATGCCGCCGCCGAAATCGCGCGGCTCTTCGATCAGGCCGAGAAGATCGCGAAGAAGGCCGGCGACTCGTACGTGACCGTCGAGCGTCTGCTCTTGGCCCTGGCGCTTGCCGCCGGCACGCCCTCCGCCGAGGCGCTGAAGCGCGCCGGCGTCACGGCGCAGAATCTCAATCAAGCCATCGAGAACATGCGCAAGGGCCGCAAGGCCGACAGCGCCTCGGCCGAATCCGGCTACGACGCGTTGAAGAAATATGCGCGCGACCTCACGCAAGCCGCGCGCGACGGCAAGCTCGATCCGGTGATCGGCCGCGACGAGGAGATCCGCCGCACCATCCAAGTGCTCGCGCGCCGCACCAAGAACAATCCGGTCCTGATTGGCGAGCCCGGCGTCGGCAAGACAGCGATCGTCGAGGGCCTCGCCTATCGAATCGTGCGCGGAGACGTGCCCGAATCGCTCAAGAACAAAAAGGTGCTGGCGCTCGATTTGGGCGCCATGGTCGCCGGCGCAAAGTTCCGCGGCGAATTCGAGGAGCGCCTGAAGGCCGTGCTCTCCGAGGTCACGGCCGCGGCCGGCGAAGTCGTCCTGTTCATCGACGAGATGCACACGCTCGTCGGCGCGGGCAAGGCCGAGGGTGCCATGGACGCATCCAACATGCTGAAGCCGGCCTTGGCGCGCGGCGAACTGCATTGCATCGGCGCCACCACGCTCGACGAATACCGGAAGCATGTGGAGAAAGACGCCGCGCTGGCGCGGCGCTTCCAGCCCGTGTTCATCGGCGAGCCCAGCGTGCCCGACACCGTTTCGATCCTGCGCGGCTTGAAGGAGAAGTACGAGCTGCATCACGGCGTGCGCATCACCGACGGCGCGATCGTCGCCGCGGCCACGCTCTCCAACCGCTACATCACCGACCGCTTCCTGCCCGACAAGGCGATCGACCTCGTCGACGAGGCCGCCTCGCGCCTGCGCATGGAAGTCGACAGCAAGCCCGAAGCGGTCGACGAACTCGACCGCCGCATCGTCCAGCTCAAGATCGAGCAGGAGGCGCTGAAACGCGAGACCGATCCGGCCTCGAAGGATCGCCTGAAGAAGCTCGAAGTCGAATTGAAGGACCTCGAGAAGAAGTCCGCCGACTTGACCGCGCAGTGGCGCGCCGAGAAGGAGAAGCTCGCGGGTTCGCAGAAGATCAAGGAAGATCTCGAGAAATCGCGGCTCGAGCTGGAGCAGGCGCAGCGCCGCGGCGACTGGTCGCGCGCCGGCGAGCTTACCTACGGCAAGATCCCCGAGCTCGAGAAGAAGCTGAAAGACGCCGAGGGCGCCGGCAAGAGCCGCATGCTCAACGAGGAAGTCACGGCCGAGGACATCGCCGGCGTGGTCTCGCGCTGGACCGGCATTCCGGTCGACAAGATGCTCGAAGGCGAGCGCGAGAAGCTGTTGCAGATGGAGCTGGCGCTGGCCAAGCGCGTGGTCGGCCAAGACGAAGCCGTGCGCGCGATCTCGAACGCGGTGCGCCGCGCGCGCGCGGGCCTGCAAGACCCCAACCGGCCGATCGGCTCGTTCCTGTTCCTCGGCCCGACCGGCGTCGGCAAAACCGAGCTCACCAAGGCGCTGGCCGAATTCCTGTTCGACGACGAGCAGGCGATGGTGCGCATCGACATGTCGGAATACATGGAGAAGCACGCGGTCTCGCGCTTGATCGGCGCGCCGCCGGGCTATGTCGGCTACGACGAGGGCGGGGCGCTCACCGAAGCGGTGCGCCGCCGGCCCTACCAGGTCGTGCTGTTCGACGAAGTCGAGAAGGCGCACCCCGACGTCTTCAACGTGCTGCTGCAGGTGCTCGACGACGGGCGCCTGACCGACAGCCAGGGCCGCACGGTCGATTTCCGCAACACGCTGATCGTGCTGACGTCCAACCTCGGCAGCGAATACCTCGCCGCCTTGAAGGAAGGCCAGGCGGTCGACAGCGTGCGCGACGAGGTGATGAACGTCGTGCGCCAGGCGTTCCGGCCCGAATTCCTGAACCGGCTCGACGAGATCCTTCTGTTCAACCGGCTCTCGCGCGCCGAGATGGCGAAGATCGTCGAGATCCAGCTCGTCCGCCTCAAGAAGCTGCTGGTCGAGCGCAAGATCGATCTGAAGCTCGACGAGACGGCCACGACCTGGCTCGCCAACACGGGCTACGACCCGGTCTACGGCGCGCGCCCGCTGAAGCGCGTGATCCAGAAGAACCTCCAGGACCCGCTGGCGCAGAAGATCCTCGCCGGCGAGATCAAGGACGGCGAGACGGTCAAGGTCTCCGTCCGCGGCGGCGCCCTCACCATCAACGGCGAGCGTGTCGAGAGCGCGGCGGCGAAGCCGAGTTTGAGGTTGCTGAATTAGCCCCGCGCGCCGGACTTAGACGAACCGCAGCTCGACCTTCCCGATCGCGCCGAAATCGGCTACGACGTGCATGCCGGGCTCGGCGAAGTAGACCGAGGCCACTGTGCCGGTCGTCACCGCGTCGCCGGCCTTCAAGCCGAAGCCGCGCGACGAAAGATGATTGGCGAGCCAGACCAGCGCGTCGAGCGGATTGCCGAGCACGGCCGCGCCGATGCCCTCGGCGATGAACTTGTCGTCGAAGCGCAGCGTGGCCTTGGCGTTGGGCAGGTCGATCTTGCGCCAATCGGCCACGGCCGGCCCGAGCACGAGCCCGCCATTGGCGCCGTTGTCGGCCACGATCGAGGCTGCGCCGACCTTGATCCAATCGGTCCAGCGCGTGTCGACGAGCTCGATCGCGCCATGGAGCGCCGCCACCGCCGCGGCCACCTCGTCGCGCGTATAGGCCGCCGCGCGGCGCGGCAGGTCGCGCGCCAGGGTGAATGCGAATTCGGGCTCGATGCCGAGCCGGTGAAAGGCCTTGGCCGCCACCTTGGCCGGGCTCGTCAGCAACACGGGTGCGAAGACGCGGCCCGGGAACGGGCCGGGCGCGCCCAAGAGCTTCTGCGATTCGAGCGAGGTGCAGCCGATTTTGTAGCCGGCGACCGGAACGCTCCAGGCC
>JBKOUH010000447.1:0-4686 GCA_046723285.1 Pseudomonadota bacterium | reverse complement strand
CCATTCGAGCATCCAGGTGGGCTCGTTCTTCTTCGCCGAGATGAAGCGGACCGTGTCTTCGCTGAGACCCTTCGGCGCCGTCTCCATCTCGATGTCGGTGACGAAGCCGTATTTGTACTTATCGAGCGCCTTCACTTGCTCGCGGGTTTCGGTCGTAACAGCCATTGTCGTCTTCCCACCCCTGGGTTGATCGCGCGCTTACGACGCGGCCGGATGCGGCACGCGCGCCGGCGCCAAATCGAAGCGCGTCGGCGCGATCGCCATCTCGGCGAGGCTGACGCCTTCGAGCGCGGTGCGGATCGCGCGGTTGACGCGATCCCAATTGCCGCGCATCGGACACAAGGTCTCGACGTCGCAATTGCCCTCGGTGCCGTCGACGCAGGCGGTGAGCGACACCGGCCCTTCGAGCGCGCGGATGATCTGCAGCACGGTGATCTCGCCGGGCGGGCGCGCGAGGCGATAGCCGCCATGAGCGCCGCGCTCCGATTCGAGCACACCTTCGCGCGCCAAGTCCTTGAGGACCTTGGCCACGGTCGGCGTCGGCATGGCCGAGTCTTGGGCGAGTTGCGGCGCCGTGACGAGTCGCTCGGGCTCGCGCGCCATCTGCGCCAGCACGACCACCGCATAATCGGTGATGCGATTTAGTTTCAACATGTTAAACGCCCCGTCCGGCAATCCGGAACGATTTCGTACCCTTTACCTAACGGCCCTAAGAGGAAAATCAAGAGCAAAATTGTCCTGTATTCAGCCGCTTGTCCGGCTTGGAAGACCATCGATGTCGCACTGAACACCAGCGCCATCTCTGGTGACGAAATATGGCCCAGGCCCTTCGAATCGTTGGGAAAATCTTAACCAAAATTAACCTCTAATAGGGGCTGAGCCGAAGGTGCGGGCCGGCCGCTGACGCCGGCGACGGGGACGAGGGGACATGGGCAATGAGCCGGAGGCCAAGGCCGACACGCCGCCGGCGCGCTTTCGCGTCGGCCTGCGCTTCAGCCTGCTGCTGGTGGCGCTGGCGACCGTGGCGCTAACCGCGGCGGCCGTGCATGTGCCGTGGAACGTCGCGTCGCGCGACAATATCGGCGACATGGTGCGCCAGCTCAACCGCGAGATCGTGACCAACGTCTCGCGCGAGGTCGGGCGCCTGCTCGACGATGCCAGTACCGCGCAGGAGACCTTGCTCAATTCGTTGCGCGCGGGCGTCATCGACATCGACGACAAGGGGAAGCGCGACGATCTCTTCTTCGCGATCCTGAAGGCGAACCAGCATTTTTCCTGGGTGAGCTTCGGCTATCCCAACGGCAACTTCGCCGGCGCGCAGCGCCGCGACCCGCGCAATTACCGGCTCGTCTGGAGCGAATGGGACACGATCCAGGGCGAGGCCAAGCGCGAGGAGGCCTATTACTTCCGCGACGACCAGGGCCATTACGTCCACACGCAGACCAAGACCCGGCCCTCCGACTACGCCGCGTTCACGCGCCAATGGTACAAGCGCGCGATCGCCAAGCCCGAGGCGCAGATCTGGTCCGACGTCTACATCTTCGCCAATAGCGGCCAGCCCGGCCTCAACACCGCGATCACCTTCGTGCGCGAGGGATCGCTGGTGGGCGTGGTGAGCATCGCGATCGAGCTCCGCCGCATGGCCGACTATCTGCGCGAGCTCAAGATCGCGACGCACGGCAAGGCGTTCATCGTCAACCGCAAGGGCGAGATGATCGCCTTCGAAGACACGCGCGAAGTCACCGAGCGCATCACCGAGAACGAAGAAGCCTCGCGCCTCCGCGCCATCGGCGCCGGCACGGCGCCGGTGCTGCGCATCGCCGCCCAGGGCATTTGGTCGAACAAGCTGTCGCTGGCCGAGCTCAAGGGGCCGGTTGACATCCGCGTCGCCGGCCGCGACGGCGAAGCCTATTACGTCTCGCTGGCGCCGACCGGCTTTCTCGATTGGATCGTGGGCACCGTGGTGCCCGAAGCCGATTTCACGGCGCGCATCGACGAGAATCTGCGCTCCCTCGTCTACACGCTGGCGGGCGCCATCCTGGTGATAGCACTGCTCTCGATCCTCGTCTCGCACCGCTTCATCATCCATCCCCTGCGCCGGATGATGGCGCTGACGAAATCGGTCGAGAAATTCGAGCTCGAGAAGATGGTCTATCGCCGCTCGAACATCATCGAGATCGACCAGCTTTCGCGCTCTCTCAACCGCATGAGCATCGGTCTCGGCGCGTTCCGCCGCTATCTCTCGGCCGACCTCGTGCGCACGCTGTTGGCCAGCGGCGTCGAGGCCAAGGCGGGCGGCGAGCGCCGCACGCTCACCGTCATTTTCACCGACCTCGAGGGGTTCACCGCGGCCACCGAGCGACTCGGCCACCGCATCGTGCCGCTGCTGAACCGCTATCTCGACGCGCTCACCGCCGTGATCATCCGGAGCAGCGGCACGGTCGACAAATACATCGGCGATTCGATCATGGCCTTCTGGAATGCGCCGACGCGCAACGAGGAGCACGCGCTCGCCGCCTGCCGTTGCGCGCTCGAATGCGCCGCCGCGATGGAACGGTTGCGCGAACCGGGCGAAGACGGCGCGCCGGCGCTGCCGTTCACGCTCCGCATCGGCGTCAATACCGGCCGCGTCATCGTCGGCAATATCGGCTCGGAAGAGAAGCTCGAATACACGGTGATCGGCGATCCCGTGAACCTCGCCAACCGGCTCGAGGGGCTCAACAAGAATTACGGCACCGGCATTCTGATCGGGCAGTCCACCTACGAGGAAGTGAAATACGACGTGCTCGCGCGCCGCATCGATTTGGTCGCCGTGCGCGGCCGCGAAGAGGCGGCGAGCGTGTACGAGCTGCTGGCGCTCAAGGACGAACAGGCCGACGCAGCCGGGTTCGAATGGGTGGCCACCTACGAACGCGCCTACGACGCCTTCCAACGCGGCGAATGGCGCGCGGCGCTCGACGGCTTCCGCGCCGTTATCACGGCCCGCGGCAGCGACGGTCCCTCGGCGCATTTCGCCAGGCGCTGCGAGTTGAAGCTCGAAGCACCCGTCGCGTCGAACGTCGCCGTTCTACCCACAAACCGCGCCGGCTGAAACCGGCTTAGGCGTAGAGCTGGCCGGACCTGAATCCGACGGCCTTCAATATCTTCGCCAGCGGGCAGAAGCCGGTGAAGGCCGATTGCAGCAGGTTGGCGCCGACGAAGGCGGTCAGCAGCAGCCAGTATTCGCTGTGCACGACGGCCAGCAGCGTGCTGATGAGGATCATGCTGCCGGCGAAGACGAGTACGATGCGGTCGATGGACATGGGTTTCTCCGTGATGGAATGAGGACTCACTCGGCGGCTTTCAGTCTCTCGATGCCGGCGAGCTTCATGATGTACTTCTCGTAGAGAGGTTCGCTCGTTCCCTTGCGCACCTTGCGCAGGAAGTATTTTTCGAACGCGACCTTCGCGAGGTGGACCCAGCGCCCCTCCGAGGCCCAGTTGACGTTGCGCGGCGGAATCTGCGGGATGGCCACGAACGCCACGCCCGAATCGCCGAAATCGGCGAGGCAGACGGCGTTCCATGTCGCCTCGGCCTTGGCCTCTCGGCCGTCGAGCAGCGCACGGATGTTGTGCGCGACGGAGGTGACCATCGATTCGATCATGAACCCGGTTTTGGGCACGCCGGTCGGCACCGGCGTCGCCTCGACCGGCGGGATTGCGATGCAAACGCCTGCCGCGAACACGTTCGGATAGCGTGGATTGCGCTGGTGCTTGTCGACGACGACGAAGCCGCGCGGGTTCACGAGCCCCTCGATGCCGGCCAGCGCGCGGATGCCGCGGAACGGCGGCATCATCATCGCAAAGCGGAACGGGATTTCATACTGCTTCTTCTCCTTGCCGTCCTCGTCGAGCTCGGTCGCGAAGACCTTGCCGGCCTCGACCCGCGCGGTCTTGGCGTTGGTGACCCACTTGATGTGACGCTGGCGCAGCGCGGACTCCAAGAGGCCCTTGGTGTCGCCGACGCCGCCGAGGCCGAGATGGCCGATATAGGGTTCGGAGGTGACGAACGTCATCGGCACGCGGTCGCGGATGCGGCGCTTGCGCAAATCGGTGTCGAGGATCAGCGCGTATTCGTAAGCCGGCCCGAAGCACGAGACGCCCTGGACGGCGCCGACCACGATCGGGCCCGGATTGGCGACGAAATCGCGCCACGCCTTTTCCGTCTGCTCGGCATGGTCGACGTGGCAGATCGAGTGGGTGTGCCCGGCCGGGCCGAGCCCGGGGATCTCGTCGAAGGCGAGTTCGGGGCCGGTGGCGATGACGAGGAAATCATAGTCGACGTAGCCGCCGCCCTTGAGCGCGATGCGGTTGCGCTCGGGCTCGACGCGCTCGGCGCCGGCGGCGACGAAACCGATACCCTTGCGCTCGAGCAGCGGCGCGAGCGCGATCTCGATGTCCGCCCGCTTCCGCCACCCGACGGCGACCCACGGATTGGAGGGGGTGAAATGGAACGTGCCGGTGTTGGAGACGACCGTCAGACGGTCGCCGGGCCGCAGCTTTTCTTTCATTTCGAAGGCCATCGGCATGCCGCCAAGGCCGCTGCCCAAGATCACGATATGCGCCATGGGTTCCTCCTGTTGTCATCGTCGCCGGATGCGACACTTTCAACAATTCTAATATTCTAATAATCGAATATGTATGAGGC
>JBKOUH010000343.1:0-6976 GCA_046723285.1 Pseudomonadota bacterium | reverse complement strand
CCTTTGGCTGGCGCCTTGCGCGCTTGTCCTAGCATTGTGGCATGAAACCACTTGCCGCGCGACTGGTTAACCGCCGGTTAGCGATCGGGACTCGCGGGCGGCGAACGGCGCAGCACGTGGCGGAACAGAGTCGGCGCCACGATCACGATCATGACGATGCGCAGCACGTGGTGCGAGGCGACGAAGGCCGAATCGATGGCCAGCGCCAGCGCCACGAGGCTCATCTCGGCAAGGCCGCCGGGCGCATAGGCGAGGATCACGGCTTCGATGCTCGTGTCCGCCGCGTTGCGGAGGACGACGGCGAAGGCGGCGGTCAACGCAACCATGATCGCCGTCGAGCCGACCGAGAGCAGCAGCACGCGCACGATCGTGTAGAGCTTCACGCCCGCGAAGCGCGCGCCGACGCCGGAGCCGATCACGACCTGCGCCAGGCCGATGAGGAACGCGGGGGGCCGCGCTTCAGACCAGCCGAGCATGTGCACCGCGGCGCTGACGATCATCGGCCCGACGACGAAGGCGGCGGGAAGACGGATCGCGCGCGCGCCGAACGCGCCCACGATCGCGCAGGCGCCAAGAATCAGCGCCTCGCGCAAGGGCATCTGCAGCAACGGCACGCCCAGCGGCGGACGCGCGCTCGGGCGGTAGTGCTCGAAGATCATGAAGCCGATCGGGATGGTCATGACGACCATCAGGATGCGCGCGCCGTGGACGAGCGCAATCAGGCGGTCGTCGCCGCCGAGCTCGCGCCCGACGATGGTCATCTCGTTGAGGCCGCCCGGGCTCGCGGCGAAAAACGCCGTGACGCGGTCGAAATGGCCGTAGCGGCGGAAGTACCAGTAGAGGATCGCGGTCACGAGCGCGACATAGACCGCGAGGCCCGCCATGGTCGCGATCCAATCGCCGAAGCGCGCCAGCACGGCCGGCGCGAAGCTGCTGCCGAGCATCACGCCCAGCACGGCGACGTTGGGTCCGCGCACCCAGCGGTACACGAAAAGCTCGAGCCCCGAGAGGCTGCCGATGGTGGTGAAGACCATGCCGCCGATCATCCAGGGCAGCGGCAGATTGATCTGGGTCGCGAGCCATCCGCCGGCGGCGCCGAGCGCCAGGGTCAGCACGGCGAAGGCGATGCGGCGCAGCGGGCGATTGGTCTTCGGCGCCGCCGCGCCGGGGACCGCGGCCGACTCGGTCACGGCATGAACTGCTCGCGCAGGATGCGCTCTTCGAGATTGTGCTCGGGGTCGAACATGATCGTGCACTGGTGCAGGCGCGATTCGCGCACGACGACGCGCGCCACGTCGCGCACCTCGAACGCGTCGGCGACGGCGGCCACCGGCCGCTTGTCGGGCTCGAGGACGCGGAACTCGATCGTGCTGCTCGCCGGCAACAGGGCGCCGCGCCAGCGCCGCGGCCGGAACGGGCTGATCGGCGTCAGCGCCAGCAGGCGCGCGCCGATCGGGACGATGGGCCCGGCGGCCGAGAGGTTGTAGGCCGTGCTGCCGGCCGGGCTCGCGATCAGCACGCCGTCGCAGACGAGGTTGTCGAGCCGCTTCACGCCGTTGACGAGGATGCAGAGATTCGCGGTCTGGTGCGTCATGCGCAGCAGCGAGACCTCGTTGATCGCGAGGCCGCGGCGCTCGCGCCCGCCCACGGTCTCGGCCGTCATCTCGAGCGGCCTGAGCTTCACGCGCTCGGCGCGCTCGAGGCGCTGCAGCAGGCCGCGCGCGCGGAATTCGTTCATCATGAAGCCGACGCTGCCGCGGTTCATGCCGTAGACGGCCACGTCGCGGTCGATGGATCCGCGCAGCGCTTCCAGCATCAAGCCGTCGCCGCCGAGCGCCACCAGGATCTTGGCGCGCTCGGGCGCCACGTGCCGGTAGCGGCGCATCAGCATGCGGCGCGCCGCTTCGGCCTCCTTGGTCTTGGCGGCGACGAACGCGATCGGTGGGAATGCCATGAAACGGGAGCGGCTGCGCAATGGCGAGGGGCCGGCAGTATAGCCGCCGATGTCTTCGGCGCCAGATCGCGCCTAAGGCACGAGCGACGTGCCGGTCTCGCCGGCGAGCGCCGGAAGCGCCTGGTCGAGCGAGGCGATCACGGCCTTGCCGCGCCCGGCGAACCAGAGCGCGGCCTCGACCTTGGGCCCCATTGAGCCGGGCGGCAGCGCGAGCGCGGCGGCCTCCGCGCGGCTCAGCCGGCGCAGCAGCCGCGCGTCGGGCTTGGCCCAATTCGCGTACACGCCCTCGACGTCGGTGAGCAGCAGCAGCGCGTCCGCGCCGAGATCCGCGGCGAGCAGCGCCGCGGTGCGGTCCTTGTCGACGACGGCCTCGACGCCGCGCAGCGCCCCCGAGGGCTCGCGCACCACGGGGATGCCGCCGCCGCCGGCGCAAATGGGAAGCACGCCGGCCGCGAACAGCCGCGCGATCGCGGCGCTTTCGACGATGCGCCGGGGGACGGGCGAGGGGACGATGCGGCGCATCTGCCCGCGATCCTCGACGCCGGCCCAGCCTTGCGCGGCGGCGAGCGCGCGCCATTGGTCGGGCGCGTAGAAGGGCCCGATCGGCTTGGTCGGATGCGCGAAGGCGGGATCGTCGGCGGCGACTTCGACCTGCGTCAGCACCGAGAGGATGGGTTTCTCGGGCATGAGGTTGATCAGCGCGCGCGCCAAGAGATAGCCGATCATGCCTTCGCTTTCGGCGCCGAGCACGTCGAGCGGGTAGGGCTCGGGTCCGCGCATCGCTTCCAGCGCGAGCAAACCGATCTGCGGGCCGTTGCCGTGCGTGACGACGACGTCGTGCCGGGCCGCGACGGCGGCGACCGAGCGCGCCGCCGCCTCGGCGTTGCGGGTTTGCACCGCGATGTCGAGCGGCTCGCCGCGCCGGAGCAGCGCATTGCCGCCGAGCGCGATCACGACGCGCATGGCCTAGGGACGCGCGGCGGGGGCGCCCGCCGGTCTCTCGATCAGGGCCGTGAGAATGGCGGCGGCGGTGTGCAGGCGATTTTCGGCCTGGTCGAAGACGACCGATTGCGGCCCATCGACGACTTCGGCCGTGACTTCCTCGCCGCGATGATCGGGCAGGCAATGCATGAAGATCGCGTCGGGCCGCGCCTTCGCCATCAGTGCGGCGTTCACTTGATAAGGCGCGAAGGCCTTGAGACGCGCGGGGCGCTCGCTTTCGGGCACATTCATCGACATGAACGTGTCGGTGTAGACCGCCTCGGCGCCGGAAACGGCGGCGATCGGATCGTGCACGATCGCAATCGTGGCGCCGGTGCGCCGCGCGACGCCCTGAGCGTCCGCGACGATATCGGCGGCCGGCGCATAGCCGGGCGGAGTGGCGACCGTCAGCGCCATGCCCGATATCGCGGCGGCTTCGATCAGGCTGTGGCAAACATTGTCGCCGTCGCCGACGAAGGCGAGGCGGAAGCCTTTCAGGCTTCCGTGGCGCTCGCGCAACGTCATGAGATCGGCGAGGCTTTGGCACGGATGGTGCCGGTCGGTGAGCGCGTTGATGACCGGGATCGACGAAGCGGCCGCGTAGCGCGCCACGTCGCCGTCGCTGAAGGTGCGGATGACGAACGCGCGCGCATAGCGGCTGATCGTGCGCGCCGTGTCCTCGATCGTCTCGCCGCGCCCGAGCTGCAGCTCGGCGGCGCCGACGGCGATCGGAGTGCCGCCGAGACGCGCGATCGCGGTCTCGAACGAGATGCGCGTGCGCGTCGACGGCTTGTTGAAGTGCAGCACGACCGTCTGGTTGCGCAGCAGATCGGCGCGCGCGAGCGGCGCGGCCTTCAGGTGCGCGGCAAGCTCGAGCAGGCGCCCGAGCTCGGCCGGTCCGAGATCGAGCGTGCGCAGCAGGTGGCGCGGCATGACCATGGGCTAGTTCTTGTGGCGGGCCAGAAAGCCGTCGACGAGATCGGCGAGAATGGGCTCGCCGGCGTCCGCGTAATCGTAGCGCACGCGAACGACGGGCTTGGTCGGGCCGATCAGCGCCGCAAGATCGATCGGCGTCGCGGCAATGACAACCTCGGCAGCCGAAGTCTCGATGGTCTCGCGCAACGCCGCGCGCTGCTCGGGCGAGTAGCCCATCGCGGGAAGGACTCGGCCGATGTGAGGATAGGCATCGTAGACCTTGCGCAGCGCCTCCGGCGCCGATTCGCGCGGGTCGACGAGTGTCACGCCGGGCACGCCGCGCAGCGCGGCAACGCCCGCGCCGTGGGCCATGCCGCCATGGGTGATGGTCGGGCCGTCCTCGACGACGATGACGCGCTTGCCCTCGACCTTCTTGCGGTCGTCGAGCACGGAAGGCGACGCGGCGCGGACGATCGTGGCGCGCACGAGGCCGCGGATGGCGACGATCATGCGCTCGACGGCGGCCGGCGGCGCGGCGTCGGTCTTGTTGATCACGACGATGTCGGCCATGCGCAGCGCGGCCTCGCCCGGATGATGGGTCGCAAGCTGGTCGGGCCGCAGCGCGTCGGCGACGACGATGTGGAGATCGGGCTTCAAGAACGGAAAATCGTTGTTGCCACCGTCCCAGAGCACGATGTCGGCCTCGCGCTCGGCCGCCGCGGCGATGGCGCGGTAGTCGACGCCGGCGAAGACGATGCCGCCCGCTTCGATGTGCGGCTCGTATTCCTCGCGCTCTTCGATCGTGCAGTTCGCGGCGTCGAGATCGGCGCGGCTCGCGAAGCGCTGCACGGCCTGGCGCGCGAGATCGCCGTAGGGCATCGGATGGCGCAGGACCGCGACGCGCTTGCCGCGCGCGCGCAAATGGCGCGCGAGATGGCGCGCGGTCTGCGACTTGCCGCTGCCGGTCCGCACCGCCGAGACGGCGATGACCGGCTTCCCGACCGCGATCATCGTGCGCGCGGGTCCGGCGAGAATGAAATCGGCGCCGGCCGCGAGCGCGCGCGAAGCCTGGTGCATGACCTCGGCATGGGTCACGTCGCTATAGGCGAACATCACCTCGTCGATGTTCTCGCGCCGGATCAGGTCTTCGAGCCCCGCGGCCTCGACGACGGGAATGCCTTCGGGGTAGCGCGGGCCGGCCAGCGCCGCCGGATAGCGCCGTCCGGCGATGCCCGGTATCTGCGTGGCGGTGAACGCCACCACCTCCACCGCGGGATCGTCGCGGTAGAGCATGTTGAAGTTGTGAAAATCGCGGCCCGCCGCCCCGAGGATGGCGACGCGTTTCAGTTTATCTGTCGGGCTCAAATCGCGGGACCTCCCTATTTCAAGGCATGCTGCGCGCGGTGCGACGGCTTGGCGTTGATTTCCGTCAAGGGCAGGGTCGTGCTTGGCGATGGTACCGCGAACTCCGGAATGCTAAGCAGCCCGGCAATGGCAGACAGGGGATCCAACGCCATGCTCGCAGGATCGATCCGCGCGATACGGCGCCGCGCATTGCGCTTCGGGCTCGGGGCCGTGCTCGCCGCCGCGGCGTCCGCGGCCTCCGCGCAGGATAAAGACCGTCACGCCGGTTACTACTATCCGCCGCCGACCGCGACCGAAAGCTTCCAGGCCGAAGCCACGACCTTGGGCGAGGCGAACCGCGTGCGCCGCATCGGCTTCATCACGATCATCGTCAACAAGTCCCTCACCGCCTCATACCCGCCGCCCTACGCGATGTTCGTCAAGGGCGCCGAGGCGGAGAAGCTCATCATCATCGGCCTGGGCGACTATCTCGCCAACGTCTACCAGGCGCGGGCGCTGCTGGCGCTGCTGACCGCCCAGGCGCGCACGACCGAGATGTTCCGGCAAGTCGATCCCGAGCACCGGCTCACCTTCCTCGATCTCTTGAAGATGCTGGGATTCGAGCAGGTGACGGTCAGCGACGGCAAGAGCTACACGCTGCAGATCATCATCAAGTGACGGCGGTCCGGGGCGTGTACACATAAACGCGCCAAATTCGTCGGCCGCTCGTCCATGTCCGCTGTGCAGCCGAGAGCGGCGGTCAATCTGGCGGCCGGAAATGTCGCCGAAGTGCCATGAACGGACATTAGCGTCCTTGCAAACACCCCAAACTAAGGTGAGCTTTACGGAGTTCCGTTCTTGGGCCCTATTAGAAACCAAGTTTGCATTTGACCCTTGCCCCGAACCTCGATGACGCCGCGCTCTTCGACGACAAAGTGTTTCGCCAAAAGCTCCGCGCTTTGTGGCGCCACCTGTATCGTCCCAGGTTCGGCCAGCTGCTCCATCCGGGCGGCAATGTTCACCGTGTCGCCCCAGACGTCGTAGAAGAATTTCTTGCGGCCGACGACGCCGGCCACGACCGGACCCGAGGCCATGCCGATGCGCACCGGCACCGCGCGACCCTTGGGATCGACCAGCCCGGCAAGCGCGTCGCGCATGTCCAGTGCCAGCGCCGCCAGCGCCTCGGCATGATCGGCGCGCGGGCTCGGCACGCCGCTCACCACCATATAGGCGTCACCCGTCGTCTTGATCTTCTCAAGGCCGTGGCGCTCGACGAGCGCGTCGAGCTTTGTGAACACCTCGTCGAGGAAACCCACCAGCGCATCCGGCTCGGTATCGGCGGCGCGCGCCGTGAAGCCGGCCATGTCGAGGAACAGGATCGAGGCCGCGTCGTGGCGATCGGCGATCCGCTGTGCGCTGGTGTCCGCGTCGCCAGCTCCGCGATGCTTTAGGCGTTCGGCGATCTTGGGCGGCAGGACGTTCGCAAGTAGCGCTTCGGAGCGCTCATGCTCGCGCTCGGCCACCGCCTCGGAACGCGCTGCCTGCTTCAGCGCATAGAACACGACGACGAACAACACCACCGTGCTCATGCCGACATTGATGGTGAAATTGACGAAAAGCTCTGCGGCGGAGCGCTGCCCCGTGCTGTAGGGCACGATCGCATAGAGGAGGACGATGAGGCCGGCGGCCACCGCGGCCAGCGCCGTGGCGAGCCAGAGGCGCTCGATACCTACCAGGACCATGCCGAGCGCCGCGGCCGTCAGGTAGCCGGTGTGCGCGCCG
>JBKOUH010000410.1:0-4632 GCA_046723285.1 Pseudomonadota bacterium | reverse complement strand
CGCTCGCCGCGGTGACGGCGGTCTTCTCGGCCCTTCTCGACAACGTCACCACGGTGCTGCTCGTGGCGCCGGTGACGCTCGCCATCTGCAAGGAGATGGAGTTTCCGCCCTATCCGTTCCTGTTCACCGAGGTCTTGGCCTCGAACATCGGCGGCACCGCGACCCTCATCGGCGATCCGCCCAACATCATGATCGGCTCGATGGCCGGTCTCTCGTTCAACGAGTTCGTCATTCACCTGACGCCGGTCATCATCGTCGTGATGCTCGCGCAGCTTGCCATGCAGCATCTGGTGTGGGGCCGCAAATTGAGGGCCCATCCCGAGAAGATCGACCGGCTGATGGCGATGAAGGCGCGCGAGGCGATCACCGACACGCTGCTGCTGAAGCAGTCGATGAGCGTGCTCGGGGTCGTGATCGTGGCCTTCGTGCTGGCGCGCACGATTCATCTCGAGCCGGGCACGATCGCCATGCTCGGCGCCGCGATCCTGCTGGTGCTCGATTGCTACGGCCATCACGCCGAAAAGCAGACCGAGAAGGTGATCCACGCGTTCAACGAGATCGAGTGGATCACGATCTTCTTCTTCTGCGGGCTCTTCATCGTCGTGCATTCGGTCGAAGTGGGCGGCCTACTGAAGATCCTCGCCGATTCGCTGGTGAAGGCGACCGGCGGCGACGTGAAGCTCGCCGGCTATTCAATTCTGTGGGCCTCGGCCTTCCTCTCGGCGATCATCGACAACATCCCGTTCGTGGCCACGATGATCCCGCTCGTGAAGGCGATGGCGCCAAGCCTCGGCGGGCCCGAGGCGATCTATCCGCTCTGGTGGTGCCTTTCGCTCGGCGCCTGCCTCGGCGGCAACGGCACGCTCATTGGCGCCTCGGCCAACTTGACCGTCGCCGGCATCGCCGAGAGGAACGGCATCCGCTTCAGTTTCTGGACCTACACGATGTACGCGATGCCGATGATGATCGTCTCGGTCGGCATCAGCCACGTCTACGTGTGGCTGCGGTATTTTTCGTAGCGCGCCGCTAGCCGGCTGACGGTTCGCCAAACCCCGCCAACGCGCGCACGTCGGCGGACGTGTGGCCGGATTCGCGCAGCGCGCGGAGGGTCAGCGAGCGGTGGCGCTTGGCGAAGCGGCGTCCGTCGGGGCCGAGCAGCAGCTTGTGGTGATGATAGTCGGGCGTGGCGAGGCCGAGCAGCGCCTGCAGCAGGCGATGCGTGTGCGTGGCCACGAACAGGTCTTCGCCGCGCGTCACCAGCGTGATGCCTTGGAGGTGATCGTCGAGCGTCACCGCCAAGTGATAGCTCGTCGGGACGTCTTTCCGCGCCAACACCACATCCCCGAGCCGCTCGGGCCGCGCCGCTTGGTCGCCGCGGGCGCGGTCGTGCCAGGCGAGTGGCCCCGCCATCGCCGCCGCCTTGGCCACATCGAGGCGCAGCGCGTGATTGTCGCCGCGCGCGAGCCGCTCAGCACGCTGGCCGGCATCGAGGCGGCGGCACGTGCCGGGGTAGGTGGTGCCTTCTTCGCCATGCGGGTCGGCAAGATGCGGGGCCGCGCCGGCGGCCGCGATCTCGGCCATGATCTCAGTGCGCGTGCAGAAGCACGGATAGAGGAGCTCCATTGCCTCGAGGCGCGCCAACGCGGCGCGGTAGTCGGCGAAATGCTCGGATTGGCGCCGCACCGGCTCTTCCCAGCGCAGGCCGAGCCAGGCGAGGTCTTCGAAGATCGCGTCGGTGAATTCCGGCCGGCAGCGCGCGCGATCGATGTCTTCGACGCGCAGCAGGAAGCGGCCGCTCGCCTCGCGCGCCGCACGTTCGGCGAAGAGAGCCGAGTAGGCGCTGCCGAGATGGACGAGCCCGGTCGGGCTCGGCGCGAAGCGGGTGACGATCACGATGAGCCGTAGCCGCTGCCGCTAATTCGTCCGCCCCTTCTTCCGGCCGATGCGCTCGGACACGAGGCAGAGGATCTCCCACATCATGGTGACGCCGACGAGTGCCGTCATGCCCGAAGGATCGAACGGCGGCGAGACTTCCACAACGTCGGCGCCGACGATGTCGAGGCCGCGCAAGCCCCGGATCATCTGCTGCGCCTCCGCCGTCGTGTAGCCGCCGATCTCGGGCGTGCCGGTGCCGGGCGCGTAGACGGGATCGAGGCCGTCGACGTCGAAGCTCACGTAAGTGGGACCGTCGCCGGCGATGCGGCGCGCTTCGGCGATGGTCTTCTCGACGCCGAGCTTGTTGAATTCCTCGATCTCGATCACGCGGATGCCCTGCGCCAGGCCCCAATCCTTGTCCTCGGGCGTGTAGAGCGAGCCGCGGATGCCGATCTGGACGGTGCGCTTCGGGTCGAGCACGCCTTCCTCGATCGCGCGGCGGAACGGCGTGCCGTGCGTGTATTTGTATTCGCCGTAGTAGCGGTCCCAAGTGTCGGTGTGGGCGTCGAAATGGACGAGGCCGAGCGGGCGGCCGTTGCCCAGCACCTTCATGATCGGCAGCGTGACCAGATGATCGCCGCCGGCCGAGAGCGGGACGATGCCGGCCGCGTGCACCTTGGCGAAGAAGCCCTCGATGCGCTCGAGCGAATCGGCGAGATCGACCGGGTTCACCGGCGTGTCGCCGAGATCGGCGCAATGGGCGAGGCGGTAAGGCTGGATGCCGGTGATGTGGTGGACGTTGCGCATCAGCGTCGATTGATCGCGCATCTGGCGCGGACCGTGACGCGCGCCCGGGCGGTTCGTGGTGCCGCCGTCCCACGGCACGCCGATGATGCCGACCTCGACCTCGGCCGCCTTCGCCTCGTCGACGCCGATATGAGGGAGGCGCATGAAGGTGGGGATGCCGGCAAAGCGCGGCAGCACGTTGCCGGAAATCGGAAGGAAGCGCTGCTTATCGGCTTTGTTCATGAGCGGGCGATGCCTGATGGGAGTCTACTTCGTTCCGCGTCGGGCGCAATCAAGGGACCGTCTCGGCATTTCACGGCGCTGGCCGTGGTGCACGCCCGCGCGGGAGACGTATGCTGCCTTCGCCTAGGCCAGGGGGAGATGCATTGCAACAGCGCGCGGGAGAAACGGCACCCGGCCGCGAATTGAGTCTGGCGTGGGCCGTGGCGCTGCTGATTGCGCTCTGGGCGCTGCTGTGCTGGCCGTGGTTCGTGGGCGGCCTCACGATACCGTGGGATGCCAAGAACCATTTCTATCCCCAGCTGCGCTTTCTGGCGGCGTCGCTGCATCGCGGCGAGTCGGTGGCATGGGCGCCGTACGTTTACGGCGGGCACGTGCAGCTCGCCGATCCGCAATCGCTGATCTTCTCGCCGGCGATGCTGGCCTTGGCGCTGCTCGACTCGGTGCCGAGCTTCGCGCGCATGGATGCGGCGGTGCTCGCCGGCCTGCTGCCCGGCGGGATCGGCATGCTCCTCGTCTTCCGGCGGAGCGGCTGGCGGCTCGAAGGCGGCCTCATTGCCGGGTTGGCCTTCATGTTCGGCGGCGCCGCGGCGGCGCGGCTCCAGCACACGACGCAGATCCTGAGCTACGGCATGCTGCCGCTGGCGCTCTGGCTGCTGATGGAGACGCTGGACCGCCGCTCGATCCTTTATGCGATCGCGTTCGCCGTCGCGGCCGTGATCATGGCGGTGGGGCGCGATCAGGTCGCGTTCCTGGGCTGCCTCGTGCTGGCGGGCTACGCGGTCTACGCCGTCGTCACCGCACGCGGACGTCTGCGCTTCCTCGCCAGCCGCGCGATCCCGCTGGCCGTGGCCGCGCTCGTCGGCGCGGCGCTGCTTGCGATTCCGCTGCTGCTCACGGCGGAGATGGCGGCCTCGAGCAACCGCCCCTCGATCGCCTATGGCGCCGCCGCCGTGGGATCGCTGGCGCCGTGGAGCTTTCTCACCATCGCGATCCCCGACTATTTCGGCACATTGCACCAAGCCGACCTCTATTGGGGGCCCGGCGCCTTCGCCTGGGGCGACTACGCGAACCAAACCGATCGCGCCCAGACGTATCTCTACGCGGGGGCCATCCCGGCGCTGCTCTGCCTCTATCACGGCATCGCCGGCCGCCGCTTGGGCGCGGGCGCCATCCGCTTCTACGTCATCGTCTTCGCGGTGGCGGCGCTCTACGCGCTCGGCCACTACACGCCGGTCTTCCGCGCGCTCTACGAGATTCCGGGCGTGGCGCTCTACCGGCGTCCCGCCGACGCCGTCTTCATCGTCGGATTCGCGCTCGCGGTGCTCGGCGGCTATCTCGCGCACCGCCTCATTGCCGAGGGGCCGCCGCAAATTTCGTGGCGCGCCTGGGCGTTCGCGAGTGTCGCGGCGACGATCCTCGTCGCGGCCGCGCTGGTCTTCGCGTCCCAGCATGGACGCCTCGGCGTCTCGGCGCGCGCCGCGGCGATCGCGGCCGGCTTTCTCGCGCTGGCCGCCGCCGCGATCACGCTGGCCGGCCGGTGGCGCAGGAAGCCCGCGCTGGCGGGCGCGATTTTGGCCGTAACGCTCGCCGCCGATCTCGCGTGGCACAATTCCGGCATGGCGATCAACGCGCGCGATCCCGGCGACTACGCGCCGCTCGACATCACGCGCCCGGACCCGCTCGCGGCCGAGCTCGCGCGGCGCCTCGCCGCCGAGCGCGCGGCGGGCC
>JBKOUH010000495.1:0-5704 GCA_046723285.1 Pseudomonadota bacterium | reverse complement strand
CCCCTGAACAGCGCCGCGAGCGTGTCGAACGCGCAGCGCCGCGGAGCATGCCGCCAAGTTTCGCGCGCCCGCAACAGACGCAGCCGAAGTTCGCCCGCCCGCAACCGCCGCGCTTCGCGCGTCCGCAGCCTCAGCCGCATTTCGCGCGGCCGCAGCAGCCTCCGCGCGTGGCACCCGGGGCGCCGCCGCAGTATCGCGCGCAGCCGCACGCGGCGCCGAAGCAAGGCCCGCCGCCGAAACAGGGGCCGGCCAAATCGGGACCGGGGCCAAAGCAGGACGACAAGGGCAAAGGACGCTGACCGGCCGCGAATCGGAGGCGGCCGCCGCCGCTCGGCAAGCGCAGAGCTTTCGGCCAAATCGCGCCGGGGCGCGATTTGGCTCGAAGCAACGCTCTGGCTTGCGACGCGCCCGCTTTTCTTTGTGCCGCCGCTTCTCTAGTTTCCGCGCGCCATGGCCGGCGCGGAAATCGATCGCCTCATCCAACTGCTCGCGAAGCTGCCGGGCCTGGGCCCGCGCTCGGCGCGGCGCGCGGCGCTGCATCTCATCCGCCGCAAGGAAAGCCTGATGGAGCCGTTGGCGCGCGCGATGACGGAGGCCGCGGCCACGATCCGCATTTGCTCCACGTGCGGGAACATCGATACGCAGGATCCGTGCGCCATCTGCACCGATCCGCGCCGCGACGCCGCGACGATCTGCGTCGTCGAGCAAGTGGCCGATCTCTGGGCGCTCGAGCGCACCGCGCAGTTCAAGGGCCGCTATCACGTGCTCGGCGGCACGCTCTCGGCGCTCGACGGCATCGGGCCCGACGATCTGCATATCCCGGCGCTCGTGGCGCGCGCCAAGCGCGAAAAGGTCGGCGAGGTGATCCTCGCCACCAACGCCACGGTCGAGGGCCAGACGACCGCGCATTACATCGCGGAAAGCCTGGCCGACAGCGGTATCGTCGTCACCGGCCTCGCGCACGGCGTCCCGGTCGGCGGCGAGCTCGACTATCTCGACGACGGCACGCTGCTCCAGGCGCTGAAGGCGCGGCGGAAGGTGTGAGCGGACCGGGACCGCGCGCCATCAGGCGCGCTCTCCGCGCCACCGGAATCAACAGCGCGTCTGATGGCGCGCGGTCTCAATACGCTAAGCTCGGCAGAGGTTAATGCCGCGGTGCCTTCCGCCTCAACGCTGCCACGCTTTTCCGCACGTGTGCCGCTTGCGCGCCACGATTGCAGGGTCCATTCCGGCACCGATCCGCCTGCAACCTGAGGAATCCCCATGCCCCTCCCCGCTCCGGCCGCGCTCTCGCGGCGCACGATGCTTGTCGGCGTGCTGCTCGCCGGCACCGCGCTCGTCCACCCCGCCTTGGCGCAGTCGCTGGCCGAGCGGCGCGTGACGCTCGATGACCAAACGGCCGTCGCCGTCGCGATCTACAACGATGATCTGGCGCTGGTGCGCGATTCGCGCCGCATCACGCTCGCCCAGGGCCGCAACCGCCTGGCGCTCGTCGATGTGAGCGGGCGCCTGCGCGCCGAGACGGCACTCCTCGTCGCCGGCGGCGGCGCCGAGATCCGCACGCTCGAGCAGAATCTCGAATTCGACCTGCTCACGCCGCAGAAGCTGCTCGAGAAATCCGTCGGCAAGGAAGTGACGATCGTCAAGACCCACCCCCAGACCGGCGAGGAGACGCGCATCCGCGCGCTCGTGCTCAGCACCGCCTCGGGCGTGGTCCTCAAGATCGGCAACGAGATCCACACCACGCCGCCGGGCCGCATCGTGTTCGACAGCGTGCCGCCCAATCTCCGCGACCGGCCGACGCTCACCATCGATCTCGAATCGAATCGCGCCGGCACCATCCCGGTCGAGCTCACCTATCTCACCGCCGGCCTCTCCTGGAACGCCGACTACGTGGCGCTGTTGAACGACAAGGAAGACCGGCTCGACTTGAACGGCTGGGTGACGCTCGTCAACCGGAGCGGCACCACCTATCGCGACGCCACGCTGCAGCTCGTCGCCGGCGATCCCAACCGCGTGCGCGCGGGCATGCAACGCGACCGCATGGAGGAGCGCCCGGCGCCGGCGCCGAAATCGGCGATGCGCACCGAGGCGGTGTTCGACTATCACCTCTACGAGCTCGAACGCCCGACCACCATCGCCGAGAACCAGCAGAAGCAGGTGGCGTTGCTCACTGCCGCCGGCGTGATGGTGGAAAAGCAGTATCTGCTCACCAGCTACGGCCAGTATTACCGCAGCCGCTACGCCGCGCCCGGCACGGTCAAGGCCGAGATCTGGCTGCATTTCGCCAACGAAAAGAAATCGAATCTCGGCCTGCCGCTGCCGCGCGGCGTCGTGCGCGTCTACAAGCGCGACAGCGCCGGCAAGGCCGTGTTCGTCGGCGAGGACCAGATCAACCACACTGCCGAGGGCGAGCGCGTGCGCCTCAAGGTCGGCCAGGCGTTCGACGTCTCGGGGATCCGCACCCAGACCGACTTCAAGAGCGAGGTGAGCTGGCAGGTCTACGAGAGCGCTTACAAGGTCGAGCTCAACAACGCCAAGGCCGATCCCGTCGTCGTCACGATCTCGGAAACGATCCCGGCCGATTGGGCGATTCTCTCCGAGAGCCACCGCCACACCAAGGTCACCTCGAACCTCGTCGAGTGGCGCGTGCCCGTGCCGGCCAAGGGCAAGGCCGAGCTCACCTTCCGCGTGCGTGTGAAGTTCTAGAGCGGCTGAAGCGGCCCTCACGATTCGGGCAATGCCCAACATTGCCTGGGACGTGACGACGCTCTCCGCGCGTTACTCCATCGCTGCCGCCGCGGCGGCGGGGCCGCGCGGGGCGTGCTTCAGCGGGTGCAGCAGCAGGAGAAGCGGAATCACGGCGAAGCAGACGAGCATCATGATCTTGTAGTCGTTCAAATACGCGATCATCGCCGCCTGCTGATTGACGACGGCGTCGAGCACGGCGAGGCCGCGCTGGCTATCGAGCGGCCAGAATTGCTGGATCGCCGGCGTTTGCAGCAGTGGGTTGAAGCGCGTGATGTGCTGGGCAAGCTCGGCGTGGTTGACTTGGACGGTCTGGCTCAGCATCGCGACCGAGGCCGAGATGCCGATGCTGCCCCCGATGTTGCGCAACAGGCTGAAGATGCCGCTGCCCTCGGCGCGCAGCGCCGGCGACAGCGTCGAGAACGCCACCGTGCTGAGCGGCACGTAGAGGAAGCCGAGGCCGGCGCCTTGCAGCAGCCCGGCGACGATGACCGGCCATTGGTCCATCTGCGGCGAGAACCCGGTCATCATGCCGAGCGAGATCCCGATCATCAGCAGGCCGAGGGAGAGGATGATGCGCACGTCGACGCGGCCGATGATGCGCCCGGCCACGATCATGAAGATCATCGTCGTGACGCCGCGCGGCGACATCAGGATGCCGATATCGACCACCGGATAGTTCAGCATCGCCAGCATCGGCGGCAGCAGCGCGAGCGTCGCGTAGGTGATGCCGCTGGTCAGGAACATGAGGATGATGCCGGCGACGAAATTGCGGTCCTTGAACAGCGCGAGATCGACGAAAGGCCGTCTGGCCGAGAGGCTGTGGACGAGGAACACCCAGACGCCGATCACGGCCACGGCCGCTTCCACGACGATCTCGGTCGAGTTCCACCAATCCTTCTGCTCGCCGCGGTCGAGCATCATCTGGAACGCGCCGATCGCGAGCGAGAGAAATGCGAAGCCGAAGAGATCGAACGGGCGGTCCCGGTCGGTGTCGCTTTCCTTGACGAACAGCACGATGCCGGCCAGCGCCAGTATGCCGACCGGCAGGTTGATGTAGAAGACCCAGCGCCAGCTGTAATGCTCGGTGATCCAGCCGCCGAGCGTCGGACCCAAGATGGGCCCCACCATGATGCCGGCGCCCCAGATCGCCATCGCCTGGCCGTGCTTCTCGCGCGGATTGATGTCGAGCAGCACGGCCTGCGAGAGTGGCACCAGCGCCGCGCCGAATACGCCCTGCAGCAGCCGATAGAACACGATCTGCTCGAGGCTGGCGGCGGCCCCGCACAGCATCGAGGCCAGCGTGAATCCCGCGACCGAGACCAGGAACACGCGCTTCCGCCCGAAGCGGCCGGAGAGCCAGCCGGTGAGCGGCGTCATGATCGCGGCGGCGACGATGTAGGAGGTCAGCACCCACGCGATCTGATCCTGCGACGCCGAGAGGCTGCCCTGCATGTGCGGCAGCGCCACGTTCGCGATCGTGGTGTCGAGCGCCTGCATGATCGTGGCGAGCATGATCGCGACCGTGATCAGGCCGCGATTCGGCACCGGAGTGAATGCGGGAGCGGCGGCCGCCATCGCTTTCGGGCGCTTAGCGCGCGCCGCCGGCGAACGCGTTCTCGATGACGGCGAGCGCCGGCCGGCGATATTGCGTGTCCACCTCGACCGTGACGCTCATGCCGGCGCGCAGCGGCTGTGCCGGATCGGGATCGAGAATGACGATGCGCACCGGCATGCGCTGCGTGACCTTGACCCAGTTCCCGGTCGCGTTCTGCGGCGGCAGGATCGAGAACTCGGAGCCGGTCGCGGCGCCGATGCTTTCGATCCGCGCGGCGAAGGTCTTGCCGGGATAGGTGTCGACCGTCACGGTCGCCGCGTTTCCGGGCGCCATGTGCGTGAGCTCGGTTTCCTTGAAGTTCGCCTCGACCCAGGTCTGCGTCGACACCAGCGCGAACGCCGCGGCGCCGACATTGAGATATTGGCCGACCTGCAGGCTTTCGACGCGGCTCGCGATGCCGTCGACCGGCGCGCGGACAACGGCGCGTTCGAGATCGAGCTTCGCCTGGTCCGCCTGCGCCTGGGCCTGGCGCACGACCGGATGCAGGTTGGTGGCGATGTTCGCGTCCCCGCCGAGGCTCGCCAGGATACCGGCGATCTGGTGCTCGAGCGCGGCCACGTTCTGCCACGCCGTCTGCACCGCCTGGCGCGCCTGGTCGAACGTCGCTTGCGAGACGGTCTTGTTCCCGACCAGCGCGCGGCTCCTCTCGAATTGCCGGCTCTGGAAATCCAGCGTGTCCTTCGCCGCCTGCAGCTCGGATTGCTTCTGGCGATAGCTCGCGCGCAGCTGCTCGATCTGCAGGCGCGACTGCGCGAGGTTCGCCTCGGACTTTTCGACCGCGTAGCGGTACGGCCGGTCGTCGATGCTGAACAGCACGTCGCCCTTATGGACGCGCTGATTGTCGCGCACTGCGATCTCTGTCACGCGCCCCGCCACGTCGGTCGAGACCGTGACCATGCCCGCCTTGACATAGGCGTCGTCGGTCGCGATGTAGCGGCCGCCGGTGAGATAGGAGTAGGCGCCGAAGAGGACGATCGGCAGCGGCACGCCCCACATGAGAATGCGCCGCGTGCTCTTCCGGCGCAGCACGGCGCGCCAGCTGCGCCCCTGCGGCGACGGCTCGGGTTGCGGCGTCATCGATGCCGTGTAGAGCGAGGGCGCGAGCTCCGGCGCCGGCTTGTTCGCCGGGCCGTCGGCGCGTGCCTCGGTGCGGGATCTCTCCTCGCGCATGGTGTCCGCTTGGTCGGGTTGACGGTCCATCGTATCAGGTCCCGGTCAACGCCAGCGGCGCGGCTTGAGCCGAAACCGGCTCGCTCAGGTTACGCCGCGCGTGAACCAGCGACGCGATCAGTTGATCGCGCGCCGTACGGTCGAGGCCCGCGAGCGCCTCGTCATAGA
>JBKOUH010000181.1:0-2321 GCA_046723285.1 Pseudomonadota bacterium | reverse complement strand
GGGTCAAGCCGATCTCGACCAGGTTGCGGTAAGAGAGGAGGCGCAGGCTGTGGCAGCCGGCGCAGATCGTCGTGTAGACCTTCAAGCCGCGCTGGAGTTGCGGGCGGTCGAAGGTGCCGAACACGCCGTCGAAGGGCCAGCTCTGTGATTTCGGCTTCTCCGCCTCGGCGGCATGGGCCGTGGCGGCGGAGAGCGTGGCGAGAACCAAGCCCGCGGCGATCGCAAGACGCATCTTCAAATTCTCCACTCTCGCTCTGGTCTCAGGCGCGCGCGGCGGCGGGCTTCACCACCGGCTCGCTGATGCTGAAGGGCAGGGGCTTCGGCGTTTCGACACGCGCGATGATCGGCACCAGGATCAGGAAGTGGAAGAAGTACCAGGCCGTCGCGATGCGGCTCAGCACCAGCCAAATGCCCTCGGGCGGATTGGCGCCACAGAAGCCGAGCAGGATGACGTCGATGACGAGCAGCCAGAACGCGATGCGGTACGCCGGCCGGTAGTTGGCGCTCCGCACCTTCGAGCTGTCGAGCCAAGGCAGGAAGAACAGCAGCAGGATCGAGCCGAACATCGCGAGCACGCCGGCGAGCTTGGCGTTGATGAAGAGGATGTCGGGCGTCGCGCGCAGGATCGCGTAGAACGGCAGGAAGTACCAATCCGGCACGATGTGCATCGGGGTCACGAGCGGGTCGGCCGGAATGTAGTTATCGGCGCGCCCCATGAAATCGGGCGCGAAGAACACGAACGCGGCCCAGACCATCAGGAACACGCCAAGGCCGAACATGTCCTTGACGGTGTAGTAGGGGTGGAAGGGGATCGTGTCCTTGGGGCTCTTGACGTCGATGCCGAGCGGGTTGCCCGATTTCACCGTGTGCAGCGACCAGATGTGCACGATGACGACGCCGACGATCACGAACGGCAGCAGATAGTGGAGGCTGAAGAAGCGGTTGAGCGTCGGGTTGTCGACCGCGTAGCCGCCCCAGAGCCACGTCGTGACGTCCTGGCCTACAAGGGGGATGGCCGAGAACAGGCTGGTGATGACCTTGGCGGCCCAGAAGCTCATCTGGCCCCAGGGCAGCACGTAACCCATGAAGGCCGTGGCCATCATCAGCAACAGGATGACGATGCCCATCCACCACACGATCTCGCGCGGCGCCTTGTAGGAGCCGTAATAGAGGCCGCGGAAGATGTGGATGTAGACCGCGATGAAGAACATCGCCGCGCCGTTCATGTGGATGTAGCGCAGCAGCCAGCCGTGGTTCACGTCGCGCATGATGCGCTCGACGCTGTCGAACGCCATGTCGACGTGCGGCGTGTAATGCATCGCCAGCACGATGCCGGTGACGATCATGATCACCAGCGTGATCCCGGCAAGCGAGCCGAAATTCCAGAAGTAGTTCAGATTCTTCGGGGTCGGGTATTCGTTGAAGTGCTGGGCGAAGCTGAAGATGGGCAGACGTTGCTCCACCCAGCGCATCCAGCGCGGCTGGGGGGCAGGTTGCATTCCGGACGCCATGTTGCGCTGTCTCCGAATTCTCAGGCCGCGGGCTTGCGCGGCTTCTCGCCGATCACGACTTTGGTGTCGCTGACGAAACGGTAGTCGGGAACCACGAGGTTCTTGGGTGCCGGTCCTTTGCGGATGCGGCCCGACGTGTCGTATTGCGAGCCGTGGCAGGGGCAGAACCACCCGCCATAGGGCCCGCGCGTGTCGCCGGTGTGCTGGCCGAGCGGGATGCAGCCCAGATGCGTGCAGACGCCGACCAGGATCAGCCATTGCGGCTTGCCTTCCTGGTGGCGCGCCTCGTCGGGCTGCGGGTCCGGCATCGATTCCTTGTCGTCTTTGACCGCGCGCTCGATCTCTTCCTTCGTGCGATAGCGGATGAACACCGGCGAGCCGCGCCACTTCACGGTCACCGCCTGGCCTTCCTTGATCGGGGAGAGATCCACCTCGGTCGTCGAGGCGGCCTTGGTGTCGGCGGCGGGCGAAAGGCTGTCGATCAGCGGCCAGGCGAGGGCGGCGGCGCCCACCACGGCCATGGCATTCCCGAGCAAGAGAATGAAATCGCGCCGTGTCTCGCCGCCATGCGCATCGGCTTCCGCCATTGTCTCGGTCCCCGTCTATCTCGAAGGTGCCAATAGGAAAAACCGCGGCGAAAATGACGGCCGCGGCAGGCGCCGTACACTATTGTTCGCGCCACCAGCGGCTAATGCGACACCGTGCCGCAAGACCCAGAAATCAGAGGACATCAGAGGACAGCGCGCCGGCGCAAGCGCAAAATGCGCGTCTCCGATTTCCGGCATCGGGCGTCTCAACTCTGTCCTCCGA
>JBKOUH010000330.1:0-11415 GCA_046723285.1 Pseudomonadota bacterium | reverse complement strand
GCCTCGGACCTCGCGAAATCATGGCCGAAGGGCATGATCGAGCGGATCAACGCGCTTTGAGGCACGAGTAGCGTGGCTGGCCGCCATTGGCGCCGGCCCCGCTACCCGGTCTTCAACGCTCGAATCCGAGAGCCGGCGCGTTCGCGCCCAAAAGGCGCCCAAACCGCGAACGGTCGCGATGATTGTAATATTCCGGAAAGCGGGGCCGTGGGTCCGGCGCTGGGCGGAGCACGTGGCCGCGGCGATGCTCGCGGTCATGTTCGCGGCCTTCATCGTGCAGATCGTATTCCGTTATGCATTCAACTTCCCGATCGGGTGGACGTCGGAGCTGACGGTCACGACGTGGCTCTGGGTCGTGCTCTGGGGCGCCGCCTTCGTGCTGCGCGAGCGGGAGGAGATCCGCTTCGACCTGATCTACGCCGCGGTGGGCCGCCGCGTGCGGCGCGGCTTCGCGATCGTAACGGCGGTGGCGCTCATCGCGCTTTACGGCCTCTCGCTTCCCGCCTCGGTCGACTACGTCGCCTTCATGAAGGTGCAGTACACACCCTATCTCCACATCCGCAACGACCATCTCTATTCGATCTTCGTGATCTTCGCGGTGGCGGTCATTGCGCGCTATGTGTGGATCCTGTGGCAGGCGCTCCGACGCCCGGACCGGGGCAGCGCTGGGGCTGACGCCGGTCCTGCGCCGTGAACATCGCAAGTCCGTTCGCGCTTTCGGTCATCGCAATCGTGTTCCTGAGCCTGCTTGGGCTCCCGATTGGGCACGCGATGATCACCGGGTCCATCGTCTACCTCTTGTTCGCGGGCCTCGATCTCGGGACGGCGGCCGAGCAGCTGTTGAACGGCATGTATTCGAGTCAAGTGCTGCTCGCGGTTCCGCTGTTCATCCTCGCGGCCGAGTTCATGAATACCGGCAGCATCACGGACCGGCTGCTGCAGTTCTGCAATGCGATCGTCGGCCGTTTCCGCGGCGGCCTCGCGCAGGTCAACGTCGTCCAAAGCATCATCTTCGCCGGCATGTCGGGGTCGGCCATCGCCGACGCGGTCGGCAGCGGGAAGTTGATGCAGCAAATGATGACGCGGGACGGCAAGTACACGCCCAGCTTTGCAGCGGCGCTGACCGCCGTGACCTCGGTGATCGGCCCGATCATCCCGCCGTCGATCCCGATGGTGGTCTACGCGCTGGTGTCGGACACGTCGATCGGCTTCCTCTTCCTCGGCGGGGTCATCCCGGGCCTGCTGATGGGCCTGGTCCAGATGGGCATCGTCGCCGTCGAGGCCCGGCGCCAGAATTTTCCCGTGGAAGCGCCGGTGCCGCGACGCGAAATCCCGATGCTGACCTTGCGCGCGCTCCCGGCGCTGCTGATGCCCATCGTCCTGCTCGCCGGCATCTATGGCGGCGCCACCACGCCGACCGAGGCGGCCGCGGTGGCGGCGGCTTATGCGTTGGCCGTCTCGGCCCTGTTGTACCGCAGCATCTCCCGGCGCGACCTCTACAATTCGCTGCTGACGAGCGCGCGCACGACCGCGTCGATCGGAATGCTGATCGCGGGCGCGATCGTGTTCAACTACGTGGTGACCATCGAAAACGTGCCGAAGACCTTGGCGGCACTGTTGCGCGGCTACGAGTTCACGCCCCTCACGTTTCTGATCGCGGTCAACGTGCTGCTGCTGATCCTCGGCTGCTTCCTCGAGGGAACCACGATTCTCTTGATCATTATTCCGGTGCTGATCCCGACCGCCCAGGCCGTCGGGGTGGATCTTGTGCATTTCGGCGTCGTCGCCGTGGTCAACATCATGATCGGGCTCATCACTCCGCCCTACGGCCTGCTGCTGTTCGTCATGAACAGCATCACCGGGGTGCCGCTCAAGGACATCGTGCGCGACTCGCTGCCGTTCCTGGTCGCGATGATCGGGGCACTCGCGCTGATAACCTTCTTGCCCGATCTCGTCCTCTATCTGCCGCGTGTGTTCGGATACAAGGGCTGAGCCTCGCGGAAAAGGCCGGCGCGCACGAGCCCTTTGCTTCGACTGCGGCAGCCGCAGCGGCAAAAAAGGCAAAACGCCTCCAAGCGCGGCCGCCGCGACAATGTCCAGGGTCTTATGCATTTGCGGGGCGCACGCCCCCCGCACTAGACTTCCGCGCATGACGCAAACCGCCTCCAAGATACGCGCGGACACCGAGTTCTTCGCGCCCGAGCACCAGCAACCGCAGGATTGGGCGCGATTGGCCGACTACTTGAAGGGTCAGGGCCACGACTTCGCGCCCGCGCCGCCGCCGAAGCAGTTCACCGGCGGCATGGGCAACCTGAACTTCCTCATCAAGCTCGACGGCAAGGAGGCGGTCTTGCGCCGCCCGCCCGTGGGCCCGCTGCCGCCCGGCGGCAACGACATGAAGCGCGAGTACCGCGTGCTCTCGCGGCTCTGGCGCAAGTTCCCGCTGGCGCCACGCGGCTTCGTCTTTTGCGACGACGCATCGGTGCTGGGCGCGCCCTTCTTCATCATGGAATACCGCGCCGGCCTCGTTATCCGCGACGTGCTGCCGCCCGCGGTGGCGGCGCGCACCGGCGAGCTCTCCGAGAAACTCATCGGCATTCTCGCCGGCGTGCACGCGGTCGATCCCAAAGCGGTCGATCTCGACACGCTCGGCAACCCCGAGGGCTTCCTGAAGCGCGCGGTCGAGGGCTGGATCAAGCGCTGCGCCGTCGCCAGCGCCGACGTCTATCCCGGCAAGGGCCCGCACCCGGCCGCGCGCGAGATCGGCGAATGGCTGCAAAAAAATCTGGTGCCCGAGAGCGGCGCCGCGCTGATCCACAACGATTTCAAGCTTAACAACATCATCTGGCGCGCCGACGCCGCGACCGGCGGCCCGCTCGAGCCGGTCGCGCTGCTGGACTGGGACATGTGCACGCGCGGCGATCCTTTGTTCGATTTCGCGACGCTGATCAGTTACTGGATCGAGCCCAGCGATCCGCCCTCGATGCACGAGATGGGGCAGATGCCGACCGCGCGTACGCCGGGCTGGCTCACGCGCCGCCAGGCGGTCGAGCTCTACGCGAAGAAAACCGGCCGCGACGTTTCCAACTTCCACTTCCACCGCGTGCTGACCGCGTTCAAGCTCTACATCATCTTCCTGCAGATCTACGCGCGCTTTTGCCGGGGGACGACGACCGATCCGCGCATCGCCGCGCTCGGCCCCACTGCCGACGGCCTCATCGGCTTCGCTCATGAAATCATGAAGGGGCGCGTGTTCTGAGCGCCTGACACGAAAAAGTGCGAAGCCGTTACCCGCGACGCGCCCGTCGATGCGAACATATCGGCTCGATGAACGATGCGGCGCGCCGGCGGCGGAAGCCTTGCTAGCGGCGTTTCGGCCGGATCGGCCAGATTTCATCGAGCGGCGCACCGCTGTCGCGCTCGGCGACCGCGCGCTTGAACCCGACTTTCTCGGCGCGGCGCTTGAAGGCCATGCCCTCGGGCGAGTGGCGCGTGATGCCGTCGAAGATGGTGGCGAGCATCTGCGTCGTCTCGAGGCCCATGTTGGTCAGCGCCTGGTTGATCATGAGCTTCTGCATCATGAGCTGGTTCTGCGGCACGCCGGCCATGCGCTGCGCCCAGGCCTCGACGCGCGCATCGAGCTTCTTCGCCGGCACCGCATCGGCGACGAGGCCGATCGCCTTGGCCTCGCGCCCGTCGATGAGATCGCCGGTCAAGAGCATGCGCTTCGCGCGCTCGGCGCCGAGGCGATAGACCCACATCGCGGTCGTCGGGCAGCCCCAGACGCGCGCGGGCGGATAACCGATGCGCGCGTCTTCCGCCATCACGACGAGATCGCAGCAGAGCGCGATGTCGCTGCCGCCGGCGACGGCGTAGCCCTGCACCTTGCAGATCGTGGGCTTGTAGCTCTTGAACAGCGCCATGAACTGCTCGGTGAAGCCCTTCATGATCGCGTAGTCGCGCATCGGGTCCCACGGCATTTCGGATTGGATGAGCGGCGTCTTGCGCTCGGCGTATTCGACGAGATCGTAGCCGGCGCAGAAAGCGCGGCCGGCGCCCGCCAGCACGATGACGTGGATTTTCCGGTCCGCGTTCGCCTCGGCGACAGCGGCCGCGATCTCGCCGGGCATCGCCGCGTTGATCGCATTCAAGCGCTTCGGCCGGTCGAGCGTGATGCGCGCGATGCGCCCGTCGCGCCGATAGGCGAGTGTTTTGTAAGCCATTCATCGTCCCCCGCGCTCGCTGATTTCCGCCCAGCCTAGCAAGCGCCGGGCGGAGCGTCTCGCCAAGCATTTTCGTGCATGATAGGGTCGCGCTTACGCCTGATTTCCACCGATCCCAGCCTCACAATCGCGCACCCGGACAATAAGGACGCCGCGAGGAGACGCCCTTGGAGCATATTGCTCATCTCGTCAAAGAATACGACTACCTGTTCTACGCGCTGACCTTCGGCTGGGCTTTCCTGGAAGGCGAAACCTTCGTCATCTTCGCCGGCGCGCTCGCGGTCTTGACGCCCGAAGGATTCGCGTCGCCGCCGATCAACATCTACGTTCTCATCCTCGCCGCATGGCTCGGCAGCTTTTGCGGTGATCAGCTTTATTTCCTGCTCGGCCGCAAGTTCGGCAAGCGCATCCTGCGCCACTTTCCGCGCATCGAAGGTGGCGTGCAGCTCGCCATCGACATGCTGCACAAGTATCACACGATCTTCATCCTGACCTATCGCTACATGTACGGCGTGCGCAATTTCGCGAGCCTTGGCATGGGCATGAGCGGGCTTTCGTGGCCGCGCTTCGCTTCGCTGAATTTCATCTCCGCCTTTGTCTGGGCCAACAGCTTCGCCTGGGGCGGCTATGCGCTCGGCTATTTCGCGGCAAGCGCGCTCGGCAAGATCAACTTCGTCTACATCATGATCGGCGTGCTCGTCTTCGTGTTCGCCCTCTTCGCCTTCATGCATTGGCGCGGCAAGAAGAAATACAAGCAGGCCGTGGCGCGCACCGTCGAGGCGCATCAGGGCGATCCCGACAGCGTGATCCGCCGGAAGAGCTCGTGACCGGCGCGGGAACCGTCATGCCGCACGGCAGCGGCGCGCGCGCTTTCTATGGCTGGCGCGTGGTGGGCGCGAGCTTCGCCGTCTTGACGCTTGCCTTCGGCGCCGCCTACGCGTTTCCGGCCTTCTTCGATCCGCTCGCGCGCGAGTTTCCGGGCTCGCGCGGCAATATCGCGCTGGTCTTCGCGGTGTGCGGCTTCCTCTTTTTTGTCGTCGGCGCCGGGGCCGGACCACTGGCGGACCGCATCGGCTCGCGACCGGTTGTGAGCGCGGGCGTCCTTCTCGTCGGCGCCGGACTCGTGCTGGCAAGCTTCGGCCAGACGCTGTGGCAGGTTCTGTTCGCGTTCGGGCTCGGCGTCGGCTTCGGGGTGGGCCTCGCCTATGTGCCGGCGGTGAGCCCGGTTCAGCGCTGGTTCGTGCGCCAGCGCGGCCGCGCCTCGGGCTTCGCGGTGGCGGGCATCGGCGTCGGCACCTTTATCGGCCCGCTGCTGGCGACCGGCATCATGCGTATCGGCGATTGGCGCCTCGCCTGGCTCGCCATCGGCATCGGGGCGTCCATTCTCGGCCTTATCGCCGCTCAGTTCCTCATCGATGCGCCGGATCGCGTCGGTCAGCGGCCCGATGGCGACGCGGCGCCTGCGAGCGCCGCCAGCGCCGCGCCGGTGGGCTGGTCGCTCCGCCCTGCGCTCACGACCAGACCATTTATTCTGCTTTACGCGGCGATCCTGGCCTCGTCGGTGCCGCTGTTCGTGCCGTTCGTGCACATTGTGCCGTTCGCGCGCGACCTCGGCATATCGCCGGAGACCGCCGTGCTGCTGGCAAGCCTCATCGGCGTCGGCAGCATCGCGGGCCGCTTCGGCTTGGGCTCGCTCGCCGACCGCTTCGGCCGCCGCCCGACGCTTGTCGCCATGTTCCTCGGCCTCACGCTGATGCTGGGGTTGTGGCTCATCGCGCGGACGCCATGGCCGCTCGCCGTCTTCGCTCTCGTCTACGGGGCCTGCTATGGCGGCTTCGTGGCGCTCGTGCCCGCCGTGATCATCGACTATCTCGGCACGCGCAACGCCGGTGCGATCATCGGCGCGCTCTACACCAGTGTCGCCCCAGGCACCCTGATCGGCCCGCCCCTGGCGGGCTACGCCTTCGATCTCTGGGGCAGCTACACGTCGTCGATCGTGGTCGCGATCGCGTTCATGGCGCTCGCGACGATCATCACCTACGTGGCGCCCGATCCGGCGAAGTGGCGCGCCGCGCATCCGCCGCGATAGGCGGGCGTTCGCCCGCGGTTTCGGCCTTCACATCGCGGCCTTGATCTTCTCGTGGAGGGCCTTGATCGCGGCCATGTCGCCCTGCTTGTGGCCCCAATTCATCTTGAGCTCGTCGCCGACGAGCCGCGGCAGCACGTGGATGTGGAAGTGGAAGACCGACTGCGCCGCGCCGGGCCCGTTGGCCTGAAGCAAATTGATGCCGTCGGGCCGGAGCGTGGCCTCGACCGCCTTCGCTACGCGCTGCGCGGTGGCGAGCACGGGCCCGAGCAGCGGCGCCGGCATGGCCGCGAAATTCTCCCAATGCTCCTTGGCGATCGCGAGCGCATGCCCGGGATTGCCGGGGTTGATATCCATGAACGCGAGCGTCGCCTCGTCCTCGAACAGCTTGAAGCAGGGAATTTGCCCGGCGACAATCTTGCAGAAGATGCAATTGGGATCGGTGCGCATGGTCCCCTCCGTTCGCCCGCTTTCACGATTTCCCGAAAAGACTAGCCGTCTCGCCGAGCCGCCGGAAGGGTGAGGTGCCGGGCTCGGCGTGCACGTGCGCGGCGCGCGCGGCGCTGGCGGAGCCAAAGCGTTCGCGCAGCGCGCCGGCGAGCCACGCTTCCGCCTGCTCGGCGCGTTTCGGCGCGAGACGTTTGGTTTCGACGAGCAGCGCGCGGTGGCGTTCGAGCGCGGCCACGAGCTCGCCGAGCCCCTCGCCTTTGAGCGCGGAGACGATCAAGACCGATGCGGGCGCGCTGCCGGCCTCGAGCGAGATGGCGCCCGCCGCATCGGCCGCGGTGCGGCGCGCCGCTTCGCCGAGATCGCCCTTGGTGACGGCCACAATGTCGGGGATCTCGACGATGCCGGCCTTCATGTATTGCAGCGAATCGCCGGAGCCGGGCTGAAGGCAGAGCAGCACCGTATCGGCGACGCCGGCGATCTCGGTTTCCGATTGGCCGACGCCCACGGTTTCGATCACCAGCATATCGAAAAGCGCGCGCATCAAGATGGCGGCGGGATAGGTGAGCGCCGAAACGCCGCCCAGGCGCTCGCGCGCGGCCATCGAGCGGATGAAGATGCGATGATCGGCGGGATCGGTGCGCAAGCGCGTGCGGTCGCCAAGCAACGCGCCGCCCGAGCGGCGCGAGGAGGGATCGACCGCGATCACGCCGACGCTCTTGCCCGCCGCGCGCCAGCTTCCGATCAAGGCGCCGACGAGCGTGGATTTCCCGACGCCGGGCGGGCCGGTGATGCCGACGACGTGGCACTCGTCCGCGTGCGGCGCCGCCCAGGCCTCGTCGAGCAGCGCGAGCGTGGCCGGATGCTCGGCCGCCGACTCGATCTCGCCGAGGGCCCGCGCCAGCGCCACCTTGCCCTCGGCCGTGCCCGCGAGCGCCCGCAGGGTCACGAATGGCCGCGCCGGCGTGACCATCGCGGAACTAGGCGAACACAGCAGGAATCAGGGTTCACGTCACGCCGTCGCGGCGACTTTGGCGACGCCTTGGCCCGATTTCGCCGCCAGCGCCGCTTGCGCCGCGGCGAGGCGCGCGATCGGCACGCGATAGGGCGAGCAGGAGACGTAGTCGAGGCCCGTCGTTTCGCAGAATGCGATCGAGGCGGGATCGCCGCCATGCTCGCCGCAGATGCCGACCTTGAGCTTCGGCCTCACCGCGCGGCCGCGCTCGGTGCCGAACTTCACCAGCTCGCCGACGCCCTCTACATCGATCGTGACGAACGGATCGGCTTCGAAGATCTGCTGGTCGATATAGGCTTTCAGCACGTGCGCGGTGTCGTCGCGCGAAAGGCCGAACGTCGTCTGCGTCAAATCGTTGGTGCCGAAGCTGAAGAACTCGGCGGTCTGGGCCAGGTCGGCGGCGCGAAGGGCGGCCCGCGGCAGCTCGATCATCGTGCCAACCGAGTAGTCGATCTTGGTGCCGCTCTCGCGCATCACCTCGGCGGCGACTCGGTCGATGACCGCCTTCAGGATATCGAGTTCCTTCTTGGTGGCGGCGAGCGGAATCATCACCTCGGGCACGACGCGGTGCTTGCTGCGCTTCCCTGCCTCGACCGCGGCCTCGAAGATCGCGCGCGCCTGCATTTCGGCGATCTCGGGGTATGAGATCGCGAGCCGGCAACCGCGGTGGCCGAGCATTGGATTCGCCTCCTCGAGCGCGATCACGCGCTTTCGCACCTCGTCGACGCTGACGCCGGCGGCGCCCGCTACTTCGGATTGCTCGGCCTCGGTGTGGGGCAAGAATTCGTGCAACGGCGGATCAAGCAGGCGGATCGTGACCGGCAGGCCCTCCATCACTTCGAACAGGCCGGTGAAGTCCTTCCGCTGCATCGGCAAGAGCTTGGCGAGGGCCGCGCGGCGCCCGGCCTCGTCGCTCGCCATGATCATCTGGCGCATCGCGATGATGCGGTCGTCCTCGAAGAACATGTGCTCGGTGCGGCAGAGGCCGATGCCCTCGGCACCGAATTCGCGCGCGACGCGCGCATCTTCGGGCGTGTCGGCATTGGCGCGCACGCCCAAGCGCCGGAGCTTGTCGGCCCAGGCCATCAAGGTCGCGAAATCGTCGGCGAGGCGCGGCTGGATCATCGGCACTTCGCCGACGAAGACGGTGCCGGTGCCGCCGTCGATCGTGACATGCTCGCCAGCCTTGATGACGACGCCGGCGGCGCTCATCGACTGGCTCTTGTAGTCGATGCGGATTTCGCCGGCGCCGCAGACGCAAGGCCGCCCCCAACCGCGCGCGACCACGGCCGCGTGCGAGGTCATACCGCCGCGCGTGGTGAGGATGCCCTTGGCCGCGTGCATGCCGTGCACATCCTCGGGGCTGGTCTCGATACGGACGAGGATCACCGCGTGGCCCTCGTTCGCCTTCTTCTCGGCCTCGTCGGCGGTGAAGACGACGACGCCCGATGCGGCGCCGGGCGAGGCCGGCAGGCCGCGGCCGAAGATCTTGACCTCGGCCTTGGGATCGAGCGTCGGGTGGAGGAGCTGGTTCAAGGCCTGCGGCTCGATGCGGCGCACGGCCTCGGCTTCGTCGATGAGACCTTCCTTCACCATCTCGACCGCGATCTTCAACGCGGCGTGGACCGTGCGCTTGCCGGTGCGCGTCTGCAGCATCCAGAGCTTGCCGCGCTGGACCGTGAATTCGATGTCCTGCATGTCGCGGTAGTGGCGCTCGAGCGTGCCGCGCACCTCCGTGAGCTGGCGGAAGATCGGCGGCATGGATTCCTCCATGGCCGGCTCTTTCATGCCCTGGCGCTTCTTCCCTTCGACCGTGATCTGGCGCGGCGTCCGGATGCCGGCGACGACGTCTTCGCCCTGCGCGTTGATGAGGTATTCGCCGAAGAACAGGTTCTCGCCGGTCGAGGGATCGCGCGTGAACGCAACGCCGGTCGCGCAATCGTCGCCCATGTTGCCGAACACCATCGCCTGCACGTTGACGGCGGTGCCCCAGCTTTCCGGGATCTCGTGCAGCCTCCTATAGGTGATCGCGCGGTCGTTCATCCAGCTGCCGAAGACGGCGCCGATGGCGCCCCAGAGCTGTTCGCGCGGATCTTGCGGGAACGGCTTCTTCAAGCGCTCGACCACCATCGCCTTGTAAAGGCCGACGATGCCTTCGAGCGCCGCGGCGTCGAGATCGGTGTCCTGCGTTGCGCCCTGCTCGTCCTTGACCTGGTCGAGGATCGATTCGAACTCGTGATGCGCGATCTCGAGCACCACGTTGCCGTACATCTGGATGAAGCGGCGATACGAATCGTAAGCGAAGCGTGCATCGCCGCTGGCCTTAGCGAGGCCCTTGGCGGTGACGTCGTTGAGCCCGAGATTGAGGACCGTGTCCATCATGCCCGGCATCGAGGCGCGCGCGCCCGAGCGCACCGAGACGAGGAGCGGCTTCGCCGCGTCGCCGAATTTGGCGCCGACCATTTTCTCGACACCGGCGAGCGCGGCGCTCACCTCGGCTTCGAGCTCTTTCGGGTATTTCCGCCCGTTGGCGTAGTAGTGGGTGCAGACCTCGGTCGTGATCGTGAAGCCGGGCGGCACCGGCAGGCCGATCACGCTCATCTCGGCGAGGTTGGCGCCCTTGCCGCCGAGGAGCGCGCGCAGATCCGCCCGCCCCTCCGCCTTGCCGTCGCCGAAGCCATAGACCCATTTCGCCATTCTGTTCAGCCTTCGATGCGCGAGAAGTCGGCAATCTTGTCCATCGTCGCCGCGAGCCGCTGCAGCAGGGCCAGGCGGTTGGCACGAAGATCCTTCTCGGGTGCGTTGACCGTGACCTTATCGAAGAACGCATCGACGGGCGCGCGCAAGCCCGCCAATAGCCGCATCGCGCCGGCGAATTCCTCTTTTCCGACGAGGGCGCTGCTTTCGGTTGCGACCTTGTCGAGCGCCGCGCCAAGCGCCTTTTCCTCGGCCTGCTTGTAGTTGCCCGGAAGCGGATCGCCGTAGCTCTCGCGCTTATCCTTCTTGGCTTCGATCTTGACGATGTTCGCCGCGCGCCGATAGGCGACCAGAAGGTTGCGCCCATCGTCCGATTCGATGAATGAGCGCAACGCCTCGACCCGAGCGAGCAGGCGGACGAGATCGTCCTCGCCGCCCAGCGCGAACACCGCATCGACGAGATCGTGGCGCACGCCCTTTTCGCGCAACGCGACTTTGAGGCGGTCGGCGAAGAAGTCGAGCAGCTCTTGCCGAACTCTGGTCGTGTCGAAACCTTCATAAAGCAGCGCTCCGGGAGTTCCGTGGGCTTGGGACGCTTGCGCTGCCTTCTCGCGGTCCTCTACGCTTGTAACTCTCAATTTTCTGAACGAACCCGCTGCCGATCGAATTGCTCCGCCGAGTGCAAGCCGTAGTTGGTTCTCGACCAGCAGCCGGATGACGCCGAGCGCAGCTCGACGCAGCGCGTAGGGATCTTTGGAGCCCGTCGGCTTCTCATCGATCGCGAAGAATCCCACCAGCGAATCGATCTTGTCCGCGAGCGAAACGGCGACCGAGACCGGCGCGGTCGGACATTTGTCGGACGGCCCCAAAGGGCCCCAATGCTCGGCTATGGCATTGGCCACGTCACGGTCCTCACCATCATGGAAGGCGTAGTAACGGCCCATGAC
>JBKOUH010000159.1:0-1558 GCA_046723285.1 Pseudomonadota bacterium | reverse complement strand
GGCCCGCCGCGTGCCGCTCGATCCCAAGGAATTGGCCAAGCTTCCGTAGGCAGCCCTTCCCTAGCGGTTAGCTGCGGCGCGCGGGCGCTTGCTCCGGCCGCCACGGGAAACTAGCTTATCGGCAACGGGCCGCCGGGCTTCCCGCGCGGCCCGGTTCGTCTTGCGGAGAGCGTTCCGATGAGCAGCGTCAGGCCCTATCGCCAAATCCAGCGGCGAAAGTCGCGCCAAATCTTCGTCGGCAACGTGCCGGTCGGAGGCGACGCGCCCATCACCGTGCAGACGATGACCAACACGCTCACCAGCGACGCCAAGGCGACGATCGCGCAGGTGCAGCAGGCCGAGGCGGCCGGCGTCGACATCGTCCGCGTCTCCTGCCCGGACGAGGATTCGACCAAGGCGCTGTCGGCGATCGTGAAGGCCGCGAAGGTCCCGATCGTCGCCGACATCCACTTCCACTACAAGCGCGCGATCGAGTCGGCCAAGGCGGGGGCGGCGTGCCTCCGCATCAACCCCGGCAACATCGGCAGCGCCGAGCGCGTGCGCGAGGTGATCAAGGCCGCCAAAGACCACAATTGCTCCATGCGCATCGGCGTCAACGCCGGCTCGCTCGAGAAAGATTTGCTCGAGAAATACGGCGAGCCCTGCCCCGAGGCGATGGTCGAATCTGCGCTCGATCACATCAAGATTCTCGAGGACAACGACTTCTTCAACTTCAAGATCAGCTGCAAGGCGTCCGATGTGTTCCTGGCCGTCGCCGCTTACCAGCAGCTCGCCGAGGCCTGCGACTATCCGCTGCATCTCGGCGTCACCGAGGCCGGCGGCCTCACCACCGGCACGGTGAAGTCGTCGATCGGCATCGGCTCGCTGCTCTGGGCCGGCATCGGCGACACGATCCGCGTCTCGCTCTCGGCCGATCCGGTCGAGGAAGTGAAGGTCGGCTTCGAGATTCTGAAGGGCCTCGGCCTCCGTCACCGCGGCGTCAACATCATCTCGTGCCCGTCCTGCGCGCGGCAGGAATTCCAGGTGATCCCGACCGTGGCCGAACTCGAAAAGCGGCTCGCGCATATCAGCACGCCGATGTCGCTTTCGGTGATCGGCTGCGTCGTCAACGGCCCCGGCGAGGCGCGCGAAACCGATATCGGATTGACCGGCGGCGGCAGCGGCCACCAGATCTACATCAACGGCGAGAGGCACCACGTGCTCCGCGACGGCAGCATGGTCGATCACCTGGTCGAAATGGTCGAGAAGAAAGCCGCCGAGCTCGAAGCCCAAAAAGCGAAGGAAGAAGCGGCGAAGCAGCCGCAGGCGGCGGAGTAGCTCTTAAGCCACACGAATCTTGTCGTCCCTGCGAAAGCGGAGACCCATGCCGCCGCGTATGAGCTGCCCGCCTTGGGTCGCAGCACCTGACCGCAAGTCCTGCCTTCCAGCGAAAATCCGAGTCCCAAGAGATGGGTCCCCGCTTGCGCGCACGGCTGTCCGGGGAAATGATTCACCGTGTCACGGTGCATGCCCGGCCGACCGGGATTAACCGGTGTTTTCTGGTTGTCGAGACTCAGAA
>JBKOUH010000285.1:0-7222 GCA_046723285.1 Pseudomonadota bacterium | reverse complement strand
GCCCGAAGCGACGGTGACCGTGCTGATCGACACGCTGACCTTGCCCGATGCGCCCACTTGCGCCTTCCGCATGGAGACGGCCGGCGACGGCAACCGCATCGAAGGCATCTCGCAAAGCGCGCCCGAGTGCCGCGTCAGCATCACGTTCGAAGGCCGCGCCGCCAGCGTCGCCTCGCAGAACTGCGCCGCGGTCTGCGTGCTCAATGGCCGTGTCGACGGCGTTTATAGGCGCTGACCATGCCCATCGATTTCACGCAGCTGAAGCTCACCTGGCGGCCGAACCAGTTCCTCGTCCTTCCCGCCAGCTTCATCGGCAAGGCGCAGGCGCATGCGGAAAGTCCCGTGTTCCTCGCCGCGCCCGAGCACGTGCTGGAGGCGCTGAAGCGCGTCGCGCTCGCCGAGCCGCGCACGGCGCTTCTCGCAGAGGACCGCGCCGCTCACCGGATGGCGCTGGTCGCGCGCAGCAAAACGTTTCATTTTCCGGATTTCATCGACGTCGAGGCGGTCGCGCTGGCGCCCGGACAGACTGCGCTCGCCATCTACAGCCGCGCCAAATACGGCATTCGCGATTTCGGCGTGAACCGCGCGCGCACCGAGCGCTGGCTCGCCGCGCTCAAGGCGGCGCTTGGCTAGTCGAACACCCGCTTGCCGGCGCGGCCGACCGCCGAGATGTCCTTGCCGATGCCTTCAACCGTGCCACAGGCGGAAGTCGCCCCGAGGGTGAACGCGCCCAGCACCAGCGCCCCCGCCACCTTCAGCACGACGATCCAACGCAGAACCATGGTCGACCCCTTGTCAGCTTCAACCCCTTGGGAAGGCGACCTTTAGCGCCTCTACCCCTTGTAGTCGATCCGCGCTCGAAGGCGCAAGAACATTGTTTGTAGAGAAGCGGAGCCGCGTTTCTGCCGGCTCTGTGATCAGCGCTTCTTGAAGAACGCCTCGGCTCCGCCGCGATGATCTTGCTTCTTGGCAATCGCGGCCTTGGCGCGCGCGATCTCGGCCTCGAGCTCGGCGATGTAGTCATTAAGCTCGGCCACGCCGAGGACCTCGAGATCGCGAGGTTTCGGCTTCTGCTTCTTCGGTTCGAGTTCCTCGGGATCCAGTGCCATCGTGCGCCTTCGAGACAATGCTTAAGAATATAGCGTCCCGGCGTCGCCCTGCCATCAGCGGTATGTGACCCGGGTCACTGCGCGGTCGGCGCCATCGGGGTATGTTCTTCGCGACACAACGGAAGTCTCCCCTCCTCTCATCCGCTGTGTCGGCCCCCCAGGCCGAAAGCCCCGCTGGTACCCGCCCGGCGGGGCTTTCAATTTTCGGAAGAACTCCCGCAGATTACCGCGTCATCTTTCGGGAAATGCCTGGAAAATTATTGCGCCCTGAGCCGGAGCTGCGGCCGGGCTTGGCGCATCTCGCGCGATTCACGAGATTGCCGAGGTTCGTTTCATCGTTATCGGCGGACCATCGTAAGCAGCCGGCGCCGTTGCGATGAGGCAAAGCGGGCTTGCCCCCGCAATCCACCGATCCATCCACAGGCTGGGCGTGCAAAACGGCCTGATAAATCGCGGCTTTTTGCGCCGCTGCACGGCTTGCACCGCGCTTTTGTGCACCCCGCGCGCTGCCGCCCGGAGGTGGCTTCACTTGCCAAATCTCATTTGACAAGCGATAAAATTGAAATTACAAATATTGCAAAATCAACTTTCTTCGAGGGAGGACGGCCATGGAATTCGGCTACTTCACGCTAAGCGACAACCACTATCGCAACAATCCGCGCACGCCCAACGAGTTCGTGCTGCAGATCCGCGAGCAGGCCCTCCTCGCCGACCAGCTCGGCTATCATTCGTGCTGGATCGGCGAGCATCATTTCGATTCGCTCGGCGTCAACTCGCGGCCCGACATGGTGCTGGCCAGCATCGCACCGCTGACCAAGAACGTGCGCTTGGCGCCCGCCGTCTCCGTGCTGCCCCTACATCATCCGGTTCACGTCGCCGAAAGCTGGGCGACGCTCGATCTTCTCTCCAACGGCCGAGTCGATTTCGCCTGCGGCCGCGGCTACGACCGCAAGGAATACGCTCCGTTCGGTGCGGATTTCATGAAATCGGCCGAGCATATGGAGGAGAGCATCGAGGTCATTCTGAAGGCGTGGACCTCGCCGGGCCCGTGGTCGCACAAGGGCAAGTTCTTCGACATCCCGGAGATGGAGATCACGCCGAAGCCGGTGCAGAAGCCGATCCCGTTCTACGTGGGCTCGTTCTCGAAAACGAGCATCGCGATGGCGGCCAAGCGCGGGCTCAACGTCATCTACGCGCCGTTCGCGGCCGGCATGGTATTCGGCGGGCTCGACAAGGCGGTCCAAGCGTTCCACGAAGACTGCGCCGCCGCGGGCAAGAAACCCGGCCGCACGATGTGCAGCTATTTCATTTTCATCTCGGACAACGAGAAGGAAGAGGATTACGGCCGCGAGGCGCAGATGCGCTATTTTCGCGAATGCTGCCTGCCGGCGTTCACCAGCGATCCCACGAAGCTGCCGCCGACAATGCAGTACTTCATCAAGATCGTAGACATCATGTCGAACATGAAGAAGCAGGACTTGAGCGACAAATCGATCCTGTTGGGCTCGCCCCAGAAGATCGTCGACTCGCTGAAGCGCGTCGAGGCCGCCGGCATCGAAGAAGTGATCCTCTACTTCAACGTCGGCTGCAAGCCGCACAACCTCGTCAAAGAGCAGATGCACCGCTTCATGGAGCAGGTGGCGCCGCACTTCAAAGGCAAGCACAACGAGCGGCGCCTGGCGAAGGCCGCCGAGTAGGCCAGGCGCGGCGATGAGCGATTTCGACCTCACGCGCTATCTGCCCTACCTCGTCAACCGCACCGGCGTGCGCATCGCCACGGCGTTCACCGAGGTGCTGAAAGAGTACGCGATCACGCTCCAGATGTGGCGCGTGCTCGCGGCCCTCGACCATGCCGACGGCCAGCGCGTCTCCGATCTCGGCGCGCTCACCTCGATCGACGTGTCCACGCTCTCGCGCATCGTCGACGCGATGGAGGAAAAGGGTCTCGTCGAGCGCCACCGCGGCAATGGCGGCGATGCGCGCGTCGTCACCGTGCACGCGACAAAAAACGGCCAAGCGCTCACCGCCAAGCTCATCCCCCTCGCCCGCCACTACGAGGAGGTGGCTCTGCGCGGTTTCACAGCCGACGAGGAGCAGGCGCTGAAGGCGATGTTGGTGCGCGTATACCGCAACATCGCGGCGCTCGAGGAAGAAGCGACGGCCAAGACGAAGGCGGCATGACGCCTGCCGCTCACCGATTGCGCGGCGCGGCCTTTTCGTAGGCTTGCTTCATCGCGTCGCCGAGCCGGCCGGGGCCGGACAGCACGGCGCCGCCATCGACCGGCAGGATCGCACCGGTGATGTATTCGGCCAGCGGCGAGGCGAGGAACAGCGCCGCATAGCCGATCTCGTCCTTGGAGCCGTAGCGCAGGAGCGGTGTGCCCTCGCGCGCCAGCTTGCGCTCGGCTTCGGTCGGCGCCAACCGTACCATGCCTTCGGTGTCGGCGATCGGCCCCGGGATGATGGCGTTGCAGCGCACGCCCAGCGGACCCCACTCCACCGCCAGCGTCTTCGTCAGCATGTCGACGCCGGCTTTAGCGGCATTGACATGCGCTTGGTAGGCGTAGGGGTGGAGCGCTTGCGGCGCCGAGATGGCGATGAACGAGGCGCCGGGCTTCCGCAGGAATTCGAAGCCCGCGCGCGCGACATTGAAGGTGCCGATGAGATCGATCTCGACCACGGTGCGAAACGCGTTCGACGACATACCGAGCGCCGGCGCCACGAAGTTTCCCGCCGCGCCGGAGACGAGCACGTCGATCGGCCCCAGCTTCTCCTTGGCGGCTTTGAGGACGGCTTCGACCTCGGCGTAATTGCGCACGTCGGCTGCCCCGCCCCACGCCTCTGCGCCCGCCGCTTTCAGCACTTCGACGGCGGCGGCCACGCGGTCGGCCTTGCGGCTGCACACGCTGACCTTGGCCCCGCAGCGCGCGAACACCTCGCCGATGCCGAGATTGATTCCCGACGATCCGCCAGCGACGAAGATGTGCTTGCCGCGAGCGGCGGCGGCGAGGTCGAACGACGTCATTGTTTGCTCCCAGAAGCGCGAGGGCGGGACCCTGACCTGCCCCGCTCGCTTTCATCCTCAACGCGATGCGGATTCGGATGGATCGAACCTGTCCCTACTGCGCCATCCGGCACTCCGCCACGCCCACCATCGTATCGCGCGTGACGATCCTCTCGAGCTGCTCGCCGCTCCAGCCCTCGGTGCCCTTGGGCCGCATCGGCAGCACGAGATATCGCATGTCGGCCGTGCTGTCGTGCACGCGCAGCTCGCGGTCGGGCGCGATCTCGGTGCCGAACTCGCGCAAGACAGCGCGCGGCTCGCGCACGACGCGCGAGCGGTACGCGGCGCTCTTGTACCAGTCGGGCGGCCTTCCGAGGATGAACACCGGATAGCACGAGCACAGAGTGCAGACGACGACGTTGTGAACATGCTCCGTGTTCTCGACCGTGACGAGGTTCACCTCGTTGAGCGATATGCCGAGCTCCTTGCACGCCGCGCGCCCGTCGTCGAGCAGACGCTGCTTGAAGGCGGGGTCGGTCCAGGCCCGCACGACGAGGCGCGCGCCGGCGGCGGGTCCACTCGCGTCGATCGCCTCGATCAGCTCGCGGTGCTGCGCGGGCGTGAAATACTCCTTCTTGATCAGCAGCGTGCGCAGCGCATCGGCGAGCACCTGATAGTGCCCGGCCGGCTCGTCTGCCCGGATCGGAGCATGATCGTGGTCGTGGTCATGGTCATGAACGTGCGCGTCGTCATGATCGTCGTGGTACGCGGCCGCGGCGCGTGCGACGCTGGCATCGACCTCGGCCTTGGTCAGCGCGCCGCGCGAGACGAGCAGATTCGAAAGCGCCGCGATCCACTTCTCGAAGTAGGTCAGCGAGTCGTAGAGATCCGCCGGCAGTTCCTCGATCGCACGCCGAAACTGGTCGACCGTGAACCGGTTCTTGGAGCTCATCAGCGCGAGGCGCACGGTCGCTTCGATGCGCTTCTGCCACGGCGCGAAGGTGTGATCGGTCGGATCGACCGGGCCGCCCGGAAGGCCGCCCATGTCGTGATGCTGGCGGTGCTGCGCCTCGCTCATCGTTCGCTTCTCCCCGTGACCCCGGCGCTAAGCTGCAAGGCGGCACTCGGCGACGCCGACCATGGTGTCGCGCGTCACGATTTTTTCCAGCTGTTCGGTGCTCCAGTCTTCGGTGCCCTTGGGCCGCATCGGCAGCACGAGGTAGCGCATGTCGGCAGTGGAATCGTGCACGCGCACTTCGCGCTTGGCATCGATCTCGGTGCCGAATTCTTTGAGCACCGCGCGCGGATCGCGCACGACGCGCGAGCGGTAGGCGGCGCTCTTGTACCAATCGGGCGGCCGGCCGAGCACGAACACCGGGTAGCAGGAGCAGAGCGTGCAGACGATGACGTTGTGGACCGCCGGCGTGTTCTCGGTCACGACGAGGTTCGCGACGACGACGTCGACGCCCATCTCGGCGCAGGCTTTCTTCCCGTCGTCGAGCAGGCGCTGCTTGAATTTGGGGTCGGTCCAGGCCCGCACCACAACCTTCGCCCCGAGCGCGGGGCTGCGCGCGTCGATCCGCTCGATGAACGCGCGGTGCTCGTCGGCCGTGAAGTAGCCTTTTTCGATCAGGAGCTCGCGCACCGCATCGGCCAGGAGCGGATAATAGCCCTCGGGCTCCTTTGCGCCGATCGGCGCATGTGCGTCGTGATCATGGTCGTGATCATGCGCGTGCTCGTGGCCTTCGTGCTCGTGCGGGTCATGGGTCATGGTGTTCGCCCCTATTTCGCCGGCTCGAGCCAGTGCTCGAAGATCTCGATCTCGACTTTGTCGGCGGAATGGCCGTGGTAGTCGGGCCAGACTTGCTTCTGATCGAAGCGCACGCGGTAAAGCACCTTCTCCGGCCCATCATATTTCCCGAAAGCGAGCTCCTCGGGATTGTGGTACTGCCCGCAGATGCGCTCGACGACGCCGGTCTTGCCGCGGATGTAGAATGGCGTGCGGAAATGGCCTTTGGCCGGATAGCGCTCGGCCACGTGCACCTTGTCGCCCGGCTTGAAGCGCGATGCGATGCCCTCGCCCCAGCTCATGCGGCCTCCTTGGCGCGCGCCGCCTTGATCTTGGCCATGCGCGCTTCGACCTCGGCACGGCTCAACACGCCTTTCTCGACCATGATGTTGGTCAGCGACGCGATCCAGCGCTCGTAGTAGCTGAGCGAGTCGTAGAGCTTTGGCGGCAGCTCCTCGATGCCGCGGCGCAGCTCGTCGACCGTCACGATCGGCGGATCGCGCAATTGCATGCAGCGCAGGATCGCCTCGATGCGCTTCTCCCAGGGCTCGATCTCGTGCGCGGCGGTGTTAACCGGCCCCGCCGGCTGCCCGCCCATGTCGTGATGCATGCGATGATGTGTGTCTGACATGGCCAAAAGTTTAGCAGGGAGGCGGGGATACGGGGAGAAAATTGAATGCGTTCCCAAGGCGCGCTTAAAGCATTTCTCCTCGCCTCCTTGCCGCCCCGCCTCCCCTCTCACTTTCCTCTGAACACCCCGCCGCGGCGCTCGTTGAACGAGCGCACGCCTTCGGCGAAATCCTCGGTTTTGACAATCATCGCGCGGTCGTGCGGCATCGCGGCGATGGCGGCCTCCTGGCCCTTGGTCGCGTAGATCCAGGAATTTTCGCGCGTGGCGCGGACCGCGATCGGCGCCTGCTTGGCGATGCGCTCACCGATCTCGATCGCTTTCGCCAGCCCCTGCCCCGTCGGAACGACCTCCTGCACGAAGCCCAGGCGATGCGCGGTGGCGGGATCGAATTCGTCGCCGGTCAGCAGATAGCGCATCGCGTTGCCCCAGCCGGCGCGCTCGACGAAGCGGATCGTGGCGCCGCCATAGGCAGCCAGGCCGCGCTTCACCTCGACCTGGCCGAAGCGCGTGCCCTCTTCGGCCACGACGATGTCGGCCGCGAGCATCAGCTCGATGCCGATCGTGTAGCAGAAGCCCTTGACCGCGACGACGACGGGCTTCTTGCGGAACGGCGGCTGCAGCGCGAGCGGATCGACGAGGCCCTTCGGAATCAGCTCGGCGGTGATGTCGAAGGCCGAGAGCTGGAGCCC
>JBKOUH010000346.1:0-2969 GCA_046723285.1 Pseudomonadota bacterium | reverse complement strand
CCTTCGACGGCTGGGAAACGCAGGTGAGGGCGCACTAGCTCGCGAAGAAGCACCAGACATCCTTGTCGTCCCCGCGAAAGCGGGGATCCATCTCGCCGCCGGCACTCGTCCCAACCTCCTCCCGAAGCGCCGCGGCGTTGCTTGGATCCCCGTTTTCGCGGGGACGACAAGTTTAGTTGAAGAAGAGTGCCCTCGGCGGCGCCGAGTCCATCGCCATTTGCGCACACGCCACCGCTTGCGCCGCGGCAGGCGCCTAAACTATTGTCCGGCCGCCAATCCCCGAAATTTCCAACCTATTCATAGAGAAGGCACCGTCCACCGTGATGTGGCGCCGCCCGTTGATCTGCCGCGCATGAGCAAACCCAAGCACGATCTCGCGCTCCCGCGAGGCCGGCTGCGCGCGTATCTCGACGCGGCGTTCGTCGATCACGGCTTCGCACGCCTGGTCTGGCCCAACATCCACCGCGTCTCCGACAAACTTTACCGTTCCGGCCAGGTCGCGCCCTATCACATCGCGCGCTTCGCGCGCCGCGGGATCAAGACGGTCGTGAACCTGCGCGGCCGCAACGATTCGGGCTGGTACGTGCTCGAGATGGAGGCCTGCCGGAAGCACGGCGTCGCCTTTGTCGATTTCCCGACCAAGTCGCGCGACACGCCGTCCAAGGATATGATCCACGGCGCGAAGCGCCTGTTCGAGACCATCCGCTACCCGGCGCTGATGCACTGCAAGTCGGGTGCCGACCGTGCCGGATTGATGGGCGTCCTCTACCGCATGCTCCACGAAGGCCGCCCGGTCGAAGAGGCGCTCGAACAGCTCTCTTGGCGCTATGGCCACATGCGCCAGGCCAAGGTCGGCATGATCGACTATTTCTTCGAGCAATACCGCCGCTACAACAGCGAGAACCCGACGCCGTTCCTCGACTGGGTCGATCGCATTTACGACCCCGCTTCGGTCAAGGCCTCCTTCATGTCGCAATGGTGGGCCAACCTCGTTGTCGATAAGATATTGCGGAGAGAGTAGGGGGGCCTGCCTCCATCCGTTCCGTCATCCTGAGCAAAGCGAAGGATCTCATTCACGCGAACACGGCTTGTTGCGATGTCGTGCGAAACTGGCGCCATCGTCGCCGCGGAAGCTAGATCCTTCGCTTTGCTCAGGATGACGAATAAGAAAGGGCTGCTATAAGCACCGTGACCGCGCCCGCACCCGCGAAAGCCGCGCCGCAGAAGCGCAAAGGGTTCGCGCTCTATCGCGCGACCTGGCCGCTCGTGCGGCGGCTCATGCGCGACTACATGAAGAAGCACACGCTGCGCATCGTCGTCGCGTTCGTCTTCATGGGCCTCGCCGCCGCGGCGATGGTGGTGATGGCGAATTTCCTGAAGCCCATCATCGACGGCGCGATGCAGGGCGGCAGCATGGACGATCTCTACTGGCTCGGCGCCTCGATCATCGCCGTATTCGCGGTCAAAGCGGGCTGCTCCTACACCGGCGACATGATGATGCAGTATATCGGGCATCGCACGGTCGCCGATCTCCAGAGCGGCATGTACGCGCGGCTGATGCGCTCCGACCTCGACCATTTCCACAACACGGCGGCCGGTCAGCTCATCGCCAATTTCCTGTCCGACGCCACCAAGCTGCGCACCGTCTTCTCCGACACCTTCACCGGCATCGGCCGCGATTCGCTCGCGGTCGTGGGCCTCGTCGGCTACATGTTCTACGCGGATTGGGTTCTGGCCTGCGTCGGCTTCTTCATCTTCCCGCTCGCGGTCTATCCTGTGGCGAAGCTCGGCCGCAAGATGCGCAAGGTCTCGGCCAATACCCAGGCCGAGATGGCGCAGTTCACGACTTTGCTCGACGAAGGCTTTACCGGCATCCGCCACGTCAAGGCCTACGGCATGGAGGACTACGAAAGCGGCCGCGCCGATGCGGTGGTGAACCGGCTCTTCAAGCTGAATTTCCGCGCCGCGCGCGTGCGCACGGCGTCGGAGCCGATCCTCGAATTTCTGGCCGGCCTCGCGATCGTGGCGGTGCTGCTCTATGGCGGCTGGCAGGTGATCCATGGCGGGCGCACGCCGGGCACCTTCTTCGCGTTCATCGGCGCGCTGCTGCTGGCCTATGAGCCGGTGCGCAAGCTCGCCAAGCTCAACGCCAATCTCCAAGACGCGCTGCCGGCGGCCGAGCGCGTGTTCGCCGTGCTCGATCTCGAGGCCAAGATCAAGGATCGCGCCGATGCGGTCCCGCTGGCCGTGAAGGCCGGCGCGGTCCGGCTCGAGGGCGTCACGTTCGCCTACCGGCAGGGCGCCAAGGCGCTCCGCGACGTGACCATCGACGTGCCGGCGGGAAAAACCGTGGCCCTTGTGGGCCCTTCGGGCGCGGGCAAGTCGACGGTGTTGAACCTCATCCCGCGCTTCTACGACGTCGACGCGGGCCGCGTGCTCGTCGACGGCCAGGACGTGCGCACGCTCACGCTCGCTTCGCTGCGCGGCGCGATCGGCCTCGTGAGCCAGGAGACGACGCTCTTCGACGATACCATCCGCGCCAACATCGCCTACGGCCGCGCGGGCGCGTCGGAAGCCGAGATCGTCGCCGCCGCGAAATCCGCCGCCGCGCACGATTTCATCGAGTCGCTGCCCGACGGCTATGCGACGCGCGTCGGCGGGCTCGGCGCCAAGCTCTCGGGCGGCCAGCGCCAGCGCGTCGCCATCGCACGCGCGATCTTGAAGAATGCGCCGATCCTGCTGCTCGACGAGGCGACCTCGGCGCTCGACACCGAATCCGAGCGCCAGGTGCAGGCGGCGCTGAAGGCGCTGATGCAGGGCCGCACCACGCTCGTCATCGCGCACCGGCTTTCGACCGTCATCGACGCCGATCTCATCTACGTGCTCGAGGCCGGGCAGGTGAAGGAGCGCGGCACGCATCGCGAGCTGCTCGCCGCGCGCGGCCTCTACGCCTCGCTCTACGCCGCGCA
>JBKOUH010000091.1:0-15072 GCA_046723285.1 Pseudomonadota bacterium | reverse complement strand
GGCCAAGAGAAGTCCGTCGCGATAGCTCGCCAATTCCGCGACACTTCCCTCGCGATCCGCTGCCGTGGCCGCAGGCGTCCTTCGGAACATCTTCAGCTTCGCGACCTCGGCGTTGAGGTCGATGACGCGAGGGGTCTTGCTGGCCATGTCTCTCCTCACCGGATCGTTGATCCCCGTCTGCGTACTGCAGCGACAACGTACCGACAAAGAGCTATCCGATGAAGGAGGGCCCACCCTCGCCCCAGGCCGAGGGGGAGTTACGCGACTTCCTGCCGCTTGGCCTGGCGCTTGCGTTCGTGGATGTCGAGGAAGCGCTTGCGCATGCGGATCGATTTCGGCGTGACCTCGACCAGCTCGTCGTCCTCGATATAGGCGATGGCCTTTTCGAGCGTCATCTTGATCGGCGGGGTCAAGAGCACGTTCTCGTCCTTGCCCGAGGCGCGCACGTTGGTGAGCTGCTTCGACTTCAGCGGATTGACGTCGAGGTCCGATCCGCGCGCGTGCTCGCCGATGATCATGCCGCCGTAGACGGCCTCGCCCGGATTGATGAACAGCGGCCCGCGCTCTTCCAGATACCAGAGCGCGTAGGCCACGGCCTTGCCTTGCTCGAGCGAGACGAGCACGCCGTTGCGCCGGCCTTGGATCGGACCCTTGTAGGGCGCGTAGCTGTGGAACAGCTTGTTCATGATGCCGGTGCCGCGCGTGTCGGTCATGAACTCGCCGTGATAGCCGATGAGCGCGCGCGAAGGTGTCAGGAACACGAGCCGCGTCTTGCCGCCGCCCGAGGGGCGCATCTCTTTGAGCTCGCCGCGGCGCTGGCCGATCTTCTCGACCACGACGCCGGCGAACGCGTCGTCGACGTCGATGACGACTTCCTCGATCGGCTCGAGCCGCTGGCCTTTCTCGTCGGTCTTGTAGATGACGCGCGGGCGGCCGACCGACATTTCGAAGCCTTCGCGGCGCATCTGCTCGATCAAGACGCCGAGCTGCAGCTCGCCGCGGCCCGCGACTTCGAATGCGTCCTTGGCCTCGGACTGGCGCACCTTGATCGCGACGTTGCCCTCGGCCTCGCGGCGGAGGCGATCCCAGATCAGGCGCGAGGTGACCTTGTCGCCCTCGAGCCCGCAGAGCGGCGAATCGTTGACCGAGACGGTCATCGAGAGCGTCGCGGGATCGATCGCCTGCGCGGGCACCGGCGTGTTGACCGAGAGATCGCAGAGCGTGTCCGACACCGAGGCTTCCGAGAGGCCGGCCACGGCGACGATGTCGCCGGCGACACCTTCGTCGATCGCGGCGCGCTCGATGCCGCGGAACGCGAGGATCTTCATCACCCGCGCTTCCTCGATGAACTTGCCGTCGCGGCTGATCGCCTTGATTTGCTGGTTGGGCTTGACGCGCCCCGATTCGATCCGGCCCGTGAGCAAGCGCCCCAGGTAATTGTCGTATTCCAAGATCGTCGACAGCATCGTGAACGGGCCGTCGGGATCGGCGACCGTCGGGCGCGGCACGCGCTTCCGGATCGCTTCGAACAGCGGCTCCATGTTTTCCTTGGGCCCCTCGGGGCTCGCCGCCGCCCAGCCCTGCTTGGCCGAGCCGAACAGCACCGGGAAATCGAGCTGCTCTTCGCTGGCGTCGAGCAGCGCGAAGAGATCGAACACTTCGTTGTGGACCTCGTGCGCGCGCTGCTCGGGCTTGTCGACCTTGTTGATGAAGACGATCGGCTTCAGGCCCTTCTTCAGCGCCTTCATCAGCACGAACTTCGTCTGCGGCATCGGCCCCTCGGCCGCGTCGACGAGGACGATGGCGCCGTCGACCATCGAGAGGATGCGCTCGACCTCACCGCCGAAATCGGCGTGGCCGGGCGTGTCGACGATGTTGATGCGGATGCCGTGCCAATAGACCGAGGTGGCCTTGGCCAGGATCGTGATGCCGCGCTCGCGCTCGAGCTCGTTCGAATCCATCACCTGGTCGGGGATCTTCTGGTTCTCGCGGAAGGTGCCCGACTGATGCAGCAGCTTGTCGACCAGCGTGGTCTTGCCGTGGTCGACGTGCGCGATGATGGCGATGTTGCGAAGGTCCATGACGTTCCGGTGACGAAGCCAAGCGCCCAAAGCAAAAGGCGGCGCGCGGGAAATGGGCGCGGCCGCCCGGGTCTCAAAGCGTTGAAGTGAACGGGAAAACTTGCCGTGGATATAGTCTATGTTGCGCCGCAATACAAGCCGCAGATGGTCGCGGCCGGGCGGTCTAGTGCTGCTACCGGAAGCGCTTGAACGGGCGGCGGCGGGCGCCGCCGGCGGCGGCCGCGCGCTCGTCCTTGTGGCGGAAGATGACGCGGCCCTTGTCGAGGTCGTAGGGCGTCATCTCGACCGTGACCTTGTCGCCGGCCAGCATGCGGATGCGGTTCTTGCGCATCTTGCCGCCGGTGTAGGCGATGATGTTGTGGCCGTTCTCGAGCTGGATGCGGAAGCGGCCGTCGGGATAGACGTCAACGACGACACCCTCGGCTTCGAACAATCCTTCTTTCGACATGCGGTGACCCTCGGCGTGGCGCCGATGCGCGCGTCCAACGGCGCGGGCAACGAAGCGTTGCGGTGAACGGGAAAGCGACACCCCGATATAGGTTGCGTTGCGCCGCGGCACAAGCCGCCCGGGCGGCCTAGGACGGCCCGCGCGCGGCCCCGGGCGACGCGTGCCGCTTGACTCGTTCGATGTCAAACTTTACCGTCCGGTCGGTAAAGTTATGGAGCTGCGCTCGACGATGCCGCGCGAGCCGAAATGGGACCGGGTGCTGACGAGCGCCGCGCGCCTCTTCGCCGAGGACGGGTTCGCTGCCACCTCGGTGCGCGCCGTCGCCGAGCGCGCGCGGCTCACCAAGGCCGGGCTCTACTATCACATCAACGAGAAGGAGGACCTCCTCTACCGGATCTGCGAGCACTCGATCCAGGAGATCCTCGACGGCGCGCGCGCCGCGCTGAAGCGCGAGAGCGAGCCGGCCGCGCAGCTCGCGGCGCACATCCGCAATCACTGCGCGTTCTTCTTCCAGCCCCCGCACAATCTCACGGTCTTGAACCGCGACATGGGCGCCTTGACCGGCACCCAGCGCGAGGCGATCCGCGCGCTCGAGATGGCGTATCTCGATCTCATTCGCGACGTGTTCCGCCACGGCCAGAAGCGCGGGAGCTTCCGGAAGCTCGATCTGACCGCGGCCGCGTTCAGCCTCTTGGGCGTGCTCAACACGCTCGACCGCTGGTACGACGCCGCCGGCCCCGTGAAGCCCGAGGCGCTCGTCGAGCAGATCGAGACGATCCTGATGCGCGGCTTTGTCGAGGAGCGGCGCAAGTGAATTGCCACACGCAGAGGCAGCCATGACCGACACGAAACTTTTCGACCGCTACATCGAAGGCGAACGGCCGCTCGACTACAAGACGCTCTCCGGTTTGCCGCTCGATCCGGTCTATGGACCGGCCGGGGCCGAGAAGCCGGGCCAATATCCGTTCACGCGCGGCATCCATCCGGAGATGTACCGGAAGCGCTTCTGGACGCGGCGCCAGCAGAGCGGCTACGGCACGCCCAAGGAATCGAACGAGCGCCTGCTGTTCCTGCTCAAGGCCGGCATGACCGGCCTCAACATCGACTACGACGTGCCGACCAAGGTGGCGCTCGATCCCGATCATCCGCTCGCCGAGGGTGATGTCGGCATGGTCGGAACGTCGGTGGCGACGCAGGAGGACGTCGAGGAACTCTACGCCGGCATCCCGCTCGAGAAAGTGAGCTCGACGCTGATCTGCCAGCCGCCGGCCTCAGCCTTCATCGTGGCGTCCTACGTGCTGATGGCCGAGAAGCGCAAGCTTCCGAAGGAAGCCCTGATCGGCACGATCATGAATTGCGGCTTCACGCAGCTCGTCGGGCCCACCTACCAGTCGAACACGACGTTCTACCCGATCGAGTTCACCTACCGCATCGGCCTCGACGTGATGGAGTATTGCGCGCGCGCGATGCCGAAATGGAATCTCGTCAACGTCAACGCCTACAACATCCGCGAGACCGGCGTGAACGCGGTCGAAGAAGCGGCGTTCGCGCTCATGGTGGCGAGCCAGCACATCGAGGGCCTGCTGGCGCGCGGCATTCCCATCGACAGCTTCGCGCCGCGCATGGCGTTTTTCACCGCCGCGCACATCGATTTCTTCGAGGAGATCGCCAAGCTGCGCGCGATGCGCCGCATCTGGGCGAAGCTGCTCAAGGAGCGCTACGGCGCCAAGGAAGAACGCTCGTGCTGGTTCCGCACCGCGATCCAGACCGCGGCGTTGGCTCTCACCGCGCAGCAGCCGATGAACAACATGGTGCGCGCGGGCCTGCAGACGCTCGCGGCCGTGCTCGGCGGCGCGCAATCGATCCACACCACCGGCTGGGACGAAGCGTTCGCGCTGCCGACCGAGGACTCGCACAAGCTCTCGATCCGCACCCAGCAGGTGATCGCCTATGAGAGCAACGTGACGAAAGTCGTCGATCCCTTGGGCGGCTCGTACTTCGTCGAGGAGCTCACCGACCGCATGGAGCGCGCGATCACGGCGCTCATGGACGAGATGCGCAACAAGGGCGGGTATCTCGAATTGTTCCAGCAGCGCTGGATCGAGGACCGCATCACCGCCGCGCGCTTCGATCTCAACGACCGCATCGACGAAGGCAAGCTGCCGATGGTCGGCGTCAACTGCTTCCAGGACGAGGACGAGAAGGCGCCCGAGATGAAATTCTTCCGCATCGGCCGCCCGATGATCGAGGACCGCATCCGCTACATCCGCGAGTATCGCAAGGCGCGCGATGCCAACGCCGTCGGCCGCGCGCTCGACACTGTTGCCGCGGCGGCGGGCACCACGGCCAACGTCATGCCGAGCGTCTTCGACGCCGTGCGCGCCAAATGCACGCTCGGCGAGATCGGCGAGGCTTTCAGGAAAGGCATCGGCCATGCGTTGCCGGTGTAACCGCACCCACCAGCGTCATCCCGACCGGAGCACGCGCTCTTGCGCGTGCGGAGTGGAGGGATCGTGCTGCAGCCGCCACGCGATCCCTCCACTTCGCGCGGCGAAGGCGCCGCGCTTCGGTCGGGATGACGATTTGAATTGAAGCGAGAAAACAGAGATGGCCAAGATCCTCATCGCGAAAGTCGGCACCGACGCGCACGACATGGGCGTCACGGTGGTCACGCGCTGGCTCGGCGAGGCCGGGCACGACGTGCGCTACATGGGCCTCTACAATTCGCCGGCGCGCGTGGCCGAGGCGGCGCGCGAGTTCAAGCCCGACGTGATCGGGCTTTCGTTCCTGGGCGCCGAGCCCGTCTACATGTCGGGCCGCGTGCTGCAGGAGATGGAACGGCGCGGCCTCGACACGACGCCGCTCATCGTCGGCGGCGTGATCACGCCCGAGATGGCCGAGGAGCTGAAGGGGCTCGGCGTCAAGGCGATCTTCACGCCGGGCACGTCGCGCGACGCGATCGTCGATGGCATCGCGCGCGTGCTCACCGGCGACCGCCGCAACGCGCCGCCCGATCAACGCATCAACCCCAGCGGCCCCGACGCGGTGCGGACGGAAACAAGATGAAGTGAACAGGAGGCGGGGAGGCGGGGAGAAGTGAGATGTGAGCCACGAGGACACGAAGGTCACGAAGAAGGAAAAAAAGCGCGCCTTCGGCGTGCAAGAGAATTGCTTCGTGACCTTCGTGTCTTCGTGGCGAATCTGATTTCTCCCCCCTCCTATTCATCTTAAGAGCGCCGGGCGACGCAAGAGCGCCGGCGGGAGGAGACGATGACGAAGCAGGTTTCCTATCTTCATCCCGAGATCGAGCGGCTCGACCGGGATGACGTGAAAAAGCTCCAGGCGCGGAAGCTCGCGGCGCTCGGCGCGCGGCTCGCCGGCAGCCCGGACTGGACCGCGCATTTCAAGCGCGCCGGCCTCGCGCCGCGCGATCTCCGCGATCACGCTTCGCTCGCCGCGGTGCCGACGCTGGAGAAAGCCGATCTTCGCCAGCGCTACCCCTACCCGTTCCTGACCGTGCCGCTCGAAAGCGTCACGCGCTTCTTCGCCACCTCGGGCACAACCGGCCTTCCGGTTCTGTTCGGATTCACCAAGCGCGATCTCGAGCTTGTCGGCCGCCAGGTCGCGCGCCAGCTCGCCTGCATCGGCCTGAAGGCCGGCGATCGCGCCTACATGGGCTATGGCTACGGCCTCTGGATCGGCGGGCCCGCCTTCGATCAGGGCCTGCATCATCTCGGCGCCACGACGTTTCCGGTCGGCCCCGGCCGCGGCGAGCTCGTCGTCGAATGGATGCGCGACCAGGCCTGGGATTTCGCCGCCGTGTCGCCGCTTTGGCTCATGACGCTCACGCGCGTGGCGCGCGAACGCGGCATCGACCCCAAACGCGATTGGCGAATAAGGCTCGCGGCGCTCGGCGGCCAATCGGTGAGCCAAGCGTTCCGCGACGAGCTCGAGGCCGCGATGCCGGCCGGCTTCCAGGCGCACAACGTCTACGGCACGACCGAGGCGGGCGGGCCCAACGTCGCGATCTCCTGCCCCTATTCGCACGACAGCGACAGCATGCACCTCGTCAACGAAGACACGGTGCTGACCGAGATCCTCGACCCCGCGACCTTGAAGCCGGTCGGCCCCGGCGAGGTCGGCGAGATCGTCGTCACCACGCTCGACAAAGACGCGTCGCCGGTCGTGCGCTGGCGCACGCGCGACCTCGTGCGCCTCGCCGCGCATCCCTACGATTGCCCGTGCGGACGCGCCGGCCTGCCGCTCGTGGGCCGCATCATCGGCCGCTCCGACGACATGCTGAAGGTGCGCGGCGTGATCGTGTTCCCCTCGCAGGTCGAAGACGTGATCGCGGCCACGCCCGGCACCGTGAAAGAGGCGTGGCAGATCTACGTCGAGAAGGTCGACGAGACGGTGCAGGGCATGACCGTCGCGATCGAGGCGTCGAAGGGTGCCAATCGCGCGCCCGCCGATCTCGCCGGCGCCGTCGCCCACACGCTCCAAAGCCGCCTTGGCTTGAAAGTCCCGGTCGAGTGCCACCCCGAAGGCACGCTGCCGCGCTACGAAGCGAAAGCCGTGCGCGTGCTGCCGCGCAAAGGACACTAGAGAAGCGTAGGCTAGGTGGAATCACTATAGGGCCAAAACCGCGATGAGGTTCCGGCACGCATCGACCATTCTTGTCTTGACAAATGTTCGTATTTTGTTCTAGTGCATGCGCCGCCCGATTTAGGCGGGCCTAAGCCGAGCGCGTTTTCCAACGCGAAGCGGCCGCTCTTTGACATTGTTGATCCACACGCACTCATCCGCAACGATGCGGACGCACGCGCGCCCTCGCCGGGCCCGCGCCGCGATTAATTCCTCTTAAGGTTGTGGCGCTGCCATGAGATCGGCGCGCACGAAAAGCCGATAAATGCCGATTCGGAACGGCCCAAAAGCCGATAAAAGCCGACGAAAGCCTATCTTGTGAAAAATCTCGGCTTTTATCGGCTTTTGGCGCGGAGGCCCGCCGGTCACGTTTGCGCGGGCAAACGACGCCGCGCATGTCGCACGCCGATGTCCCCTCTTGTTTACGTTTGTCTACGTTTGTCTACGTTTGTCTACGCTTACACCCCCGGGGGGGCGTCAGGCACGCAACGACGAGCGAAGCACGGCAGCACCGCGATGTCGGTGAATGTCGGTGTTTGTCGGTGCAAAGGGGGCACCCCCTCACCACCCCAGCCACTTTTTGATGTCGTTGCTCGGCACCGCGTAGGTAATGCGCGGCGAGCGGTATTGCGGCTTCGTGGTGTCGCCCAGCTCGTAGCCGGCGACCATGCCGAGGAGCTCGCCCTTGGCGTTGACGACCGGGCCGCCCGAATGGCCCGATTCGACCTCCATCCCGATCTCGATCGCGTCGTCGAAGCCCCAATTGCCGTAGTCGAGCCGCTCGCCGATGTTGGGAACGCGCACGCGCCCGACCGAGACCACGCCCCAGACGCGGCGCGGGCTGCCGAGCGCCAGCACCGGATCGCCTTTCCGCACGCTACGCGAATCGGCGAACGGCAGCGGCTCCGCGTCGGGCAAGGGCCCGGTCTTGACGATCGCGAGTTCCATCTTGGCGCTCACCTTCACCACTTCGGCCGCCATCGTGCGCCCGTTGGCCAGGCGCACGCGGACGGCGAATTCCGGGCCGCGCGCGATGTGCGCCGCCGTCAGGATATACCCGTCGCGGTTGAGCACGATGCCGCTGCCGGTGTGGAGCTCGCCGCCGCCCTCGCGCGAGACCGGATCGGGCTTCGCCAGCAGCGTCACCATCACGTAGGCGCGCGCCGCCCGCGCCGCCACCGCGCGATAGGCGGGAAACGCGGCCTCGCCGCCGTCGAGATAGGGGTAGGAAAGCGCGTCTTGCGCCGCCGCGCCGGCACCCCCGCCGGCGACGGCCAGGACCCCCGCGATTACACCTAAAAGAGTCCTTACGGCGCCGCAGCGAAGGTTGAATTTCTCTTTCAAAGACATGAGGTTAGGTTGCCAGACGGAACCTTGCATGGGCAAGTGGCGTTCATGCCACACTCGCGGAGAATCTGAATTCGCTGGGGGTCCAATCTGTTGACGCCCCAAAGCGGGCCAAAGTACAAAGGTTCGAATCGAATTGATTCGGGGCCCATTCCGACTCCGTCTGTGGACCTTTAACGAGGGGAAGAGCATGAAAAAACTAGCACTCGCGGTCGTTCTGAGCGCGGCCAGCGCGGCGTTTGCCGGCAGCGCTCAAGCGTGGAGCTACCTCTGGCCGATGGGTCAGACGGCGCCGTTCATGACGCCATTCCAAACCGATAATCTGCGCATGCTCAAGGGGCAGCCGCCGCATGCGGTTCCCTTCAACGCGGCGCTCCAGCGCGAATACGGCGCGCTCGGCGAGGAATCGCTGGCCGAGTCCGACCACCAGCACGCCGACATGTTCATCCGCAAGGGCTTCGCGGCCGGCAATGGCCTCGAGGTTCTGCCGGAAGATCCGCGCACGTGGTGGCTGCCGCACCGCGCCATCGCCCCGCTCTACGAATGGCACGGCAAGCTCCTCGAGGTGCTGCCGGCGAACCGCGCCGCCCGCCCGGCGGCCGCGGCCCGCGCCCAGGCGATGTTCGATTGCTGGGTCGAGGAAGAGCATGAAGACGTCTGGATGCGCGACCTCACCGCCGGCGTCGCGATGAAGGAAAATCTCTACGAGCCCGAGGAAATCGCGAAGTGCCGCAACGCGTTCTTCTGCGCGATGTACGAGATGGGCGTGCCGGTCCCGATCCAGTGCGTGACCGCGCAGGACATCAACTTCCGCTTCGATCAGCCGCGCCGCCTCCCGGGCAGCCGTGCCGACCTGTGGCCGGGCGGCGTCGAGCCGCAGACCGGTTCGTCGGCTCCGTCCGGCGCCGCGATGCTCGACGCGCTGATCAACGCCATGGACTCCAACCTCAACTCGGCGGTCCAGCTGAAGGGCCATACCGACACGATGGGCGGGGTCGGCTACAACCAGGCTCTCTCGGAGCGCCGCGCGGTGCTCATCCGGGCCGAACTGGTGAAGGCCGGCGTCAATCCGGCGCGCATCACCTACCGCGGCGTGGGCAAGACCGAGCTCGCGGTCCCGACCGAGGACCAGCGCCGCGAAGTGCGTAACCGCCGCGTGTCCTACACGCTGCGCTAGACGCGCACTTCGAAGCGTGACGAACTGCGGGGGGCGCCGGAAACGGCGCCCCCTTCGCTTTGCGGGGCACGCATTTGGGCCTTTCGCCGCCGCGCATCCACCGCCTATCTTCGCGCCATGCCGCCCGTCGCCCGCTACTGGATCGATCTCACGACGGCCGAGTTCGCCGAGCTCGACCGCCAGCGCTTGATCGCGCTGCTGCCCGTCGGCGCCACCGAGCAGCACGGGCCGCATCTTCCGCTCTCGGTCGATTCGCGCATCGCGGCGGCACTCGTGAAGCGCCTGGCGGACGCGCTTCCCGAGGACTTCCCGCTGAGCGTGCTGCCGATGCTGCATTTCGGCGTCAGCCCCGAGCATGCGGATTTCCCGGGCACGCTCTCGCTCTCGGCCGAGACGATGCTCGCGCTGCTGATGGACGTCGGCCGCAGCGTCGCCGCCGCCGGCATCCGGAAGCTCGCGATCCTCAACAGCCATGGCGGCCAGCCGCAGCTGCTCGACATCGCGGCGCAGAAGCTTCGGCGCGAATGCCGCCTTCTCGTCTTCCCGCTGAACGGCTACCGCTATTGGAACGTGGAGGCGCAATTCGGCGCCGAGGAGGCGGCGCTCGGCATCCATGGCGGCGCGGCCGAAACTTCGATCATGCTCGCGATCGCCGCCGAGACCGTGCGCCGCGGCAAGATCGAGGATTTCAAATCGCTCGCCGGCGAGATGGCCAAGCGCTTCCGCCACCTTCGCCCTTACGGACGCAAGGCGAGCTTTGGCTGGCAGACTCAGGACCTCAACCCCGCGGGCGCCGTCGGCAACGCCACGCGCGCCGACGCGGCCAAGGGCGAAGCGCTCCTCGCCGAGGCCGCCGCGACGCTGCTCGAAATCCTCCGCGAGATCGACGCGCTCTCGCCCGATGTGCTGAAGGAGCGGAACCGCTGATGACGCCGGCGGCGATCCGGAAGCTCTGCCTTTCCCTCTCCGGCGCCACTGAGACGATGCAGTGGGGCGATGCGCGCGTGTTCAAGGTCGGCGGCAAGATGTTCGCGGTGCTGCGGGACGTCCCCGTTGCCGTGTCGTTCAAGGCGAGCGACGAGAGCTTCCGCCTCTTGACCGAGCTGCCGGGGCTCCGGCCCGCGCCGCATCTGGCGCGCGCGCAATGGGTGAAACTCGAGCCGCCGTCGGCGCTGCCGGACAAAGATCTCGCGGCTTATCTCCGCCGCGCCTACGACCTCGTGCGTGCGGCGCTACCCAAGAAAGCGCGCGACGCGCTCGGCCCCGCCGTGACGCCTACGACTCGTACTGCATCAAAGACGTCACCGGCACGTCGATCTTCTCGCGCCCTTTCAAAAAGGTGAGCTCGATCAGGAACGAGCACGCAGCCACCTTGGCCTTGACCAGGCGCAAGAGGTGAATGGCGGCCGCCATGGTGCCCCCGGTCGCGAGCAGATCGTCGAGGATCACGACCGTGTCGCCGGGCTTCACCGCGTTCTCCTGCACCTCGATCGTGTCGGTGCCGTATTCGAGCTGATAGGTGTAGCGGATCGTCTCGCCCGGCAGCTTGCCCTTCTTCCGCAGCATCACGAAGCCCAAGCCGAGCTCGAGCGCCACCGGCGCCGCCACGAGGAAGCCGCGCGATTCGATGCCGGCGAGGATCGTGGGCTTGTAAGGCCGGATCGCCTTCGCCAGCTGATCGACGGCCACGCGCCACGCATCCTTGTGGGCGAGCAGCGTCGAAATATCGTAGAAGAGGATGCCCTTCTTCGGAAAATCGGGCACGTGGCGGATATGGTCCTTGAGATTCATGGCGCGAAACTTCCCCTCGAAAAGCGAGCTTCGCTCGCGTCGCGCTCGAAGCTAGGCGAACGATCTGGGCCCGGCAAGACGGCGCGCAACGCATGAATTGGCCGCCGTTCATCGTCGCCGTGGCGCCCAACGGCGCGCGCAAGACCAAGGCCGATCATCCCGCCTTGCCGATGACGATGGAGGAGCTGGCGCGCGAGGCCGCCGCCTGCCGCGACGCCGGCGCCGCGCTCATGCACCTCCACATTCGCGACAAGGCCGGCAAGCACCTGCTCGACGCCGAGGCCTATCGCGCGACGACGGCCGCGATCCGCCGCGAGGCCGGCGACGGCATCGTCGTCCAGATCACGACCGAATCGGTCGGCATCTATCTGCCCGGCTACCAGATGGCGATGGTGCGCGACGCCAAGCCCGAAGCGTGCTCGGTCGCGATCCGCGAGCTCATCCCCAATGCCGCCGCCGAGCGCGAGGCGGCAGCCTTTTTCGCGTGGATGGCGGTGGAGAAAGTGACCCCGCAATACATCCTTTATACTGTCGACGACGTGCGCCGCCTCGCCGAACTCCGCGCGCGCGGCGTGATCCCGGCAACGGCGCCTTTCGTGCTCTATGTTCTCGGCCGCTATAGCGCCAACCAGACCTCAGACCCGCTCGACCTGGCGCCGTTCCTCGCCGCCGCGGCGCGCGATTGGCATTGGGCGGTGTGCGCGTTCGGCGCCAAGGAAGGCACCGTCGCGTTGACCGCCGCGGTGCTGGGCGGGCATAGTCGCGTCGGATTCGAGAACAACCTCCTGCTCGGCGACGGGCGCGTCGCTCCCGGCAACGCCGCGCTGGTGGAGCAGGCGCGCCGCAACGCCGCGGCGATCGGCCGGACCGCCGCCGACGGCGCCACGGCGCGCGCTTTGTTGTCGGCGCCGCCGCAATTGCGCTAGCGGCACCGCCGCCATGGGCATCGCCATGCCGAGACGTATCGCCCTCGCCATTCTGCCCCTCGTGCTGGCCGGCCTTGCCGCGCCCGCCGGCGCCGCCGAGCCGCAAAAGCTCGTCTTGAGCGCCGGCCCCAAGGGCGAGCCGGCGCTCGTCTTCGCCCAGCAGCTCTGCGCGCTCGTCAATCAGCAGCAGAAGCGGCACAACATCGCCTGCGACGTGAAGGAAAGCACCGGCTCGGTCGCTTCGCTCCAGGCTCTCGACGGCGACGACGTGCAGATTGCATTCGGCCGCGCGGATTGGCTGTCGCAAGCGGCCGCCGGCACCGGCCCCTTCCGCGACCGTGGACCGGTGCGCGGCAGCGGCCGCGAGCGCCGCGGCGGCGTCAACGAGGATCTGCGCGCGCTCTTCGCGCTGCAGATCGAGACCTTCACCGTACTCGCCCGCGCCGATTCGGGCATCAAGGCGCCCGCCGACCTCAAAGGGAAGCGCGTCAACATCGGCCCGCCCGGCAGCGGCGGGCGCATCATGTACGAGCTCCTGGCGCCGGCGCTCGGCCTGACGCTGCGCGATTTCGCCATCGCCGCCGAGCTGAAACCCGCCGACCAGGCCGACGCGCTCTGCCGCAACCGAGTCGACGCCGTGCTCTATCTCGCCGCCAATCCCGATGCCGCCGTGCGCGCGGCGGCGCAAGCGTGTGAGACCGTGCTCGTTCCCATCGCCGGGCGCGAGATCGAGGCGCTCGACCGCGAGAACCGTTATCTCTTGCGCGCGCCGGTTCCAGGCGGCCTCTACAAGGGCGTCGCGCGCGAGGTTCCGACGGTGGGCTTCGCCATGGTCGCCGCCAGCACGAGCAAGGTCGACGCGCGCGCGATCTACGAGATCGTCAAGACCGTGTTCGAGAATCTCCCGCGGCTCCAGCGCGCGGATCCGGTGTTCGCTCGGCTCGAGCACCGCCGCATGATCGGCGACGGCCTCGTCGTGCCGCTGCACGACGGCGCCGCCAAACTCTACAAGGAGCGCGGCTGGGTCCGCTGATCATGCCGCCGCGCGCCAAGAAGCAGCCGCACGCCGCGGCGCCCGCCGTCCGCTTCGCCAGCCTCGGCCGCGCGCGGCTCGAAGCGATGCTCGATGCCGGGCGCGAGGCCACGAACTGCATGCGCGTGCTGGCCAAGGACGGCGGCAACGTCGTGGCCGAGCTGCTGCGCGACGCGCCGAATTTCTACGAATGGGACCACTACCCCAAGGGCGACGTCTACGACCGCGCGACGCACGCGCAGTATTACTATCACGCGCATCCCGAGCACGAGCGCCCCGGCGAGCACGGGCATTTCCACACGTTCTTGCGGCCGGCCGGCATGCCGAAAGGATTGAAGCCGCTGCCGATCGCGGGCCTGGCGCCGCCGGCCGAGCCCAACGCCGCGCTTTCGCACCTCGTCGCCATCGGCATGGACCGTTTCGGCCGGCCGGTTTCGCTGTTCACCACCAATCGCTGGGTGACCGACGAAAGCTGGTATCGCGCAGGCGAAGTGATCCGCATGCTCGACTTCTTCGAGATCGACTTGGCGCACCCGTCGTGGCCGGTGAACCGCTGGATCAGCGCGATGTTTCCGCTGTTCCGCCCGCAGATCGAATGGCTGATCCAGCGCCGCGACGACGCCGTGGCCGCCTGGCAGAAGAAGAAGCCGCGCGCCAACGTCTACGAAGACCGCGGGCTCAACATCGCGTCGGAAATGGCGATCGACGTCGAGCGCCAGATTGCGGCGGTCAAGCAGGCGCTCGAAAGCGCGAGATAGCGCGGCGGCCCGCTCCCTCCCTTGCCGGAGGTACGCACCGGGTTAACGCGCGAACTTGCCGTAAACCTTGGGGGGCAGCGGCTGCGGGTTCAGGCTGACGCGGTCGCCAGGGTTGATGAACCGGCTGCCCGGCGTCGCCAGCCCCGAGCATCGAAGGCACGGAATCGGTTTCTTCAAGCGGTAGGCCTCGTCCGGATTCGGCGTGTAGGCCGAGGCCGGCAATGCGCTGGCCGCGGTCACGGCCAAAGCCGCGAGCAACGTAAAAGTGCGGGTCATGGTTTGCTCCTGTCGCAAACCCCGGCCCAACGACGGCGCGGACTCAATGCAAAGCGCGTGAACCGGGCCTGAACCGGCCGCGCGAATCCGCGGCGACAATCGTGATGGCGGTCACAGCGGCACGCGGCGCTTCTATTCCGCCGCCTTCTTCATCCGCGCGAAATGCGGCATGACTTCTTTCGAAAACAGCGTCATCGAGCGCAGCGCTTCTTCGTAGGGAATGTTGTTGAAGTTCACTTGGATCGACGCGATCTCGAAATCCCCGTTGAGCTCGACGAAGTCCGCAATCTGCTTCTTGATGTGATCGGGGTTGCCGACCCACGCGGCGCCCTTGGCGGTCTGCGTGTCGAAATTCTCGCTGGCAAGGCCGGCGATGATCTTGTCGTAGCCGGGATAGTCCTTGGAGCTCGTGCCGCTAGTCCAGTCCGACGCGGCGTTGACCAGCGATTTCAAGTAGCGGTTCAGAGGCTCGCGCGCGATATCGCGCGCCTTGGTGTTGTCCTCGTGGCAGAACATGTGGAACGCGAGCATCACGCGGCCGTTGCCCTTGTGGCCCGCGGCGCGCCAGGCGTTGCGGTAGAGGCCGAGCAG
>JBKOUH010000432.1:0-6560 GCA_046723285.1 Pseudomonadota bacterium | reverse complement strand
GGGCCCTGCATTGCGCCTTCGGCCCGCACCGCGGTCGCGGTTCCGGCGCGGCTCATGCCGTCTGCTATCGCCGAACGCAGGGCATCGCTGCTGTAAGGAATTGCGGTCTTGGGAACCGCGCTGTCGAGGGCGGCAATCGGGAGCCATCCGATCGCAAGTCCCGCTACCACGATCAAGAACGACCGCATCGTGAGCCTCCCGGCACGGTCAAACTCCCCCGCGTTCGTTCAACGCAGAGCTGCGATCGAAGTTCCGCCGGCCGGAGGGGATCTAGTTCAGTCCGCGCATTGCGATGCGCACGATGCCGCGCAGCGTATCGGGCGTGGCGCCGGCCCGCGCCATCACGTTGACACCCATGAGCGTCGCGGTGAGGAAATGCGCGCGGCGGTCGCGGCGCTCGGGCTCGGTCGGGTATCCGGGATCGGCGGCGAGCGCCACTGAAAATGCGCCGGTCAGTCGCTCGTGGCTGCCCTTGATGCGGCGCTCGATCTCGGGATCGAGGGCACCAAGCTCGACGGCCGTGTTGCAGACGAGGCAGCCGCGCCGGTCACCGCGCTCCTCGACTCCGCGGATCACTTTGTCGAACAGCGACTGGATGCGATCACGGCCCGGGCCCGGCGTGTTGCGCAGATGACGCACGGTAGCGCCGATCTCGCGCTCGTCGTAACGCTCGAGCGCGGCCAGAAACAGCGCGCGCTTGTCCTTGAACGTGCCGTAGAGGCTGCCGCGATTGATTCCGAGCGCTTCGACCAGGTCAGCCACCGACGTCGCTTCGTAGCCCTTCCGCCAGAATAGCGCGGTGGCGCGGTTGAGGATCTCCTCGGGGTCGAAGGCTTTCGGACGAGCCATGCGGCGGCGGCGTGACGAGTTTCGGAACGATCGGTCTTAATCTATGGCGCGACCGCCATCGCTTCAAGAAATTTCTATACCGCTCGTTCCGAAACGAAATCCCGCCCCGCGCGCGCCGCGGCGCAAAGCTCACCCTCATCCCTGCTGCGGCGCTTCGGGTGCGTTGCGCTGGATGAGCGGAACCTGCGCCAGCGCAAAGAGCAGCGTGAGCGGAAACATGCCCCAGGCCTTGAAGCTCACCCAGAAACCGGTCGAGAAGCTGCGCCAAATGATCTCGTTGAGGATCGCCAAGAATACGAAGAAGAACGCCCAGCGCCAGGTGAGCACGCGCCAGCCGTGCCGGCTCAGCTGCAGGCTGTGGCCGAGCAGCGGATGAAGGAACGACTTGTTGAACGCGAGGCCGACGAACAGCGCCGCCGCGAACAGGCAATTCACGATCGTCGGCTTCATCTTGATGAAGATCTCATCGCGCAGAATGATCGTGAGGCCGCCGAAGATCACCACCATGACGGCGGTGACCAGCGGCATCAGCGGCACCCGCTTATCCCATTTGTAGGAGAGTGCCAGCGAGACGACGACGGCCACCATCAGCACCGCCGTGGCCGCCATCAGGTTGTTCGCGAGCGCGCCCGTTTTCACCGGCTCGGCCGGCGGGAAGACGTAGTCCCAGCCGACATACGTGAAGAAGAATACGGCCAGCGGCCCGATCTCGAGCAGGAACCGGCGCAGCGAGGTTTTGGCGTCGGGCGTTTGCGGTCGGCGTTCGGACATGGCGCGTTATAGCACTTCGACTGCGCGACGCCACCGCGCGGGGTGCTTACGCCGGCCGCGCGAATTGCGCCAAGAGGCGCGGATACCACCAGGCGAGCATTATTCCGCGCAGCGCCGCGAAGCCGGTAAAGGCCGCCCAGAGGCCGTGATTTCCGAAGCGAGGCAGCAGCACGTAACCGAGCGCCAGGAAACCGGCGAGCGCCAGCGCCATGCCGTTGCGCATCTCGGCGGTTCGCATCGCTCCGATATAGATGCCATCGAGTTGGAAACACCACACGGCGACGACGGGATAAAGTGCAACCCAGAGGAGATAGTCCCGCGCGGCGGCGCGGACCGCGTCGATGCCGGTCATCAGGTCGATCAGCGCCGGACCGGCGACGACGAAGGCGAGTCCGGCGGCGATCGCCACGCCTCCGGCCCACCAGGTCGTGACCCGCACCGCGGCACGGAACGCGGCGCCGTCGCGGCCGCCGATCGCGGAACCGGCCAGCGTTTCCGCGGCGTGCGCGAAACCGTCGAGTCCATAGGAGGCAATGGCGATGAACGTGATCAAGATCGCGTTGCACGCCAGCACCACGTCGCCCTGCCCCGCGCCTTGGCTCGTGAACCATGCGAAGCCGGTGACAACGAAAAGGGTGCGGATGAAGATGTCGCCATTGACGCGAAACGCGCCGATGAGCTTGGCGCGGCCGAAGAGGCCGGCGCCGCCCCACCGCCCGGCCAGCGTGCGGTGCGCGCGCCAGAGGGCCAGCGCGCCGAGCGCCGCCGCTGCGTATTCGGCCGAAAGGGTGGCGCCCGCGACGCCCTTGATGCCCCAGCCGAGCTTCACGACGAAGAGAAGCGCCAGCGCCGCATTGAGCGCATTCTGAAACACGGTCAGCGCCAACACCGTGCGCATGCGCTGCATGCCGATGAGCCAGCCGAGCACGACATAGATGAAGAGCGTCGCCGGCGCGCCCCAGATGCGCACCAGCACGTAATCGCGCGCCAGCTCCTTCACGTGCGCGCTGCCTTCGAGCACGGCGAAGGCCAAGGCGCTGAGCGGCAGCTGCAGCGCGATGATGAGCGCGCCGAGGCCGAGCGCCATCAGCGCGCCGCGCGACGTTACGTGCCGCAGCTCTTGATCGTCGCCGGCCCCGCGTGCCTGCGCCGTGAAGCCCGTCGTCGCCATGCGCAGGAAGCCGAAGCCCCAATACACGTAGGTGAAGACGAGCGCGCCGAGCGCCACGCCGCCGATGTAGGCGGCATCGGGCAAATGGCCCATCACCGCCGTGTCGACCGCGCCCATCAGCGGGACCGACAGATTGGAGAGAATGATCGGCAGCGAGAGGCGGAGGACTCCGCGCCCGCTCACCGTCGCCGCGGATTTGAGGTTTGCGCTCACCCGCGTGCAGCGCCCAGAGCGGTCAATCGCCCCAAACGAAGCCGGTCAACTTCCACACGCCGCCCTTCTTGGCGAAGCCGGCGCGGTAGTCGCCCATGCTGCGCACGAAGCGCGCCTCGACCCAAGCCGAGCGCTTGCCGGGCAGCTCGATCTTCACCCAATCCTTGCGATTGTAGAACGGGCGCGGCGCCTTCTCGGCATCGCGCCAATCGGCGACGCGCACGGCGTGATGATCGAGCGTCGCGACGAGCGGCGCGTCCGTGCGCGGCTCGGCGCGGGCCGGCACCTTGGCGGCGACGACGATGCCCGTCTCGGTCGGGTCGAGCTTTCCGACATTGGCTTGAAACGTGTAAGGCGCCCAGAATTCGCCCTCGAGAAAGCGCCCGCCGTTCGAGAGCACCCAGGCGAGTTCGTCCCACAGCGCCGGGTTGTCAGCCATGAGCTTCGCGAAAGCCGACGCGCCGTTTTCGCCGCCGAAGGCGATGAGGATGCTCGCGTCGACGTGGGGCTCGGCGAGTTTGATGTCCTTCGCCTTGGCTGCGGCGAGCACCGCCGCACGCACCTTGAGGAGCGCGGAATCGCGCCGCGCCGCGTCGCTGGGACGCACAACCGGACCGAGCGCGTCGGCGAACGCCGGCCACGCGGCAGTGGCGGCGCCGAAGAATCCGAGCGCCGCCCGGCGGGTGATGTGAAGGCTCACGCGATCCTCAATCCCCTGCGATGAACTGGGTCATCTTCCAGACACCGCGCATCTTGGTGAAGCCGGCGCGAAAGTCCACCGTGCTGCGCACCGATTTGGCCGGGATCCAGGCCTTGCGCTTATCCGCGAGCTCGATCGCGACCCAATCCGTGCGCCGGTAGAACGGCGTCGGGTTCTTCTCGCTGTGCTTCCAATCGACGACCTTGACGACGCTGCGGTCGAATTCGGCCACGACCGGTGCGTCCGGGCGCGGTTCGGCGCGTGCCTTTACCTTTTCGACGAGAACGCCCGACTCGAAGACGTCGAGCTTGCCGGTGTCGGCGCTGAATGTGTAGGGCGCGTAGAAACTGCCGGACTTCTCGAACTTTCCGCCGTGCTCGAGCACCCAGATGATTTCGTCCCAGAATTGCGGCGCCTTCGCGAGCCGGCGTCCCATTTCTGCGACGCCGTGCCCTCCGCCGTAGTCGAGCTCGATCTTGTCGGCGAGGTGCGGCGCGAGCGCCCTGAAATTCCGCGCTTTTGCGGCCGCGACGCAGGCAGCGATAACCTTGACAAGCGCCGAATCGCGCTTCGCCTCGTCGACGGGCAAGACAGGCTTCTCGGCGGCCCGCGCGGCGCCGGCGAGCGGCCCGGCCAGAATGGTGCCGGCCAGCAGGCTCAGCATGAGACGACGTGACGGATGTAGCATGGATCTACCCTGATGAAGCCAGCGCCCGACCCGAGGGCAGCGAGCCCGCAGCATAGCGCCGGCCCGCCCCGCAGCCTGTGACCTACTTCACTCCGCCTTAGCTCCGGGCGTTCAGCGCCCGGCCGCGTAGTTCTGCATGAAGCGCGCGTTCGCCGCGGCCTTCAGCAAGCCATCCTTCTCGCGCCCCACCGCGCAAACGCGGCCGAGCGACCACGAGCCCATGCGCTCCAGCTTGTGGCCGCGCTTTTCGAGCGCCTTCTGCGTCGCCTCGGGTAGACGGTCCTCGATCTGCAGCGCGCCGGGCTTGGCTTCGCGCGGATAGAACGAGTTGGGCGCATGCATCGAGTAGACGGCGGGCGCGTCGATCGCGGCTTGAAGGTTCATCTTGCCGTGCACGTGACGGAGGAAAGCGAGCGTCGCCCACTGGTCCTGACCGTCGCCGCCGGGCGAACCCCAGGCGAGCGCCGGCTTGCCCTCGCGCGTCGCGAGACCGGGCGTGAGCGTCGTGCGCGGGCGCTTTCCGGGCGCGAGCGAGGCCGGCAGGCCTTCCTCGAGCCAGAACATCTGCGCGCGTGTGCCGAGGCAGAAGCCGAGCTCCGGGATCACCGGCGAGCTTTGCAGCCAGCCGCCGCTCGGCATGCACGAGACCATGTTGCCGAAACGGTCGGCGGCCGAGACGTGCACCGTATCGGCCGCGACGAGGCCCTGCGCGGCGCGCGCGCGCTCGACCGCGCCGGGCTCGCCGACTCCGGGGAGAACCGGAATCGTTTTTCCGACCATGTTCGGCATCTTCACGGTGCGGCCCGCGAGCGTACCGGGGCGGAGATCGAGCGACGCATCCTTGCCGATGAGGACGCGGCGGCTCTCGGCGTAGTCGCGCGCGAGCAGCGCCGCGATCGGCACGTCGACGAAATCCGGATCGCCGTACCAGGCCTCGCGGTCGGCCATGGCGAGCTTCACGGCTTCGACGAAGAGATGGATGAACTCGTCCCCGTAGGGATCGAGGCGATCGAGATCGAAGCCCTCGAGCATGCCGAGGATCTGCAGCATGATCGGGCCCTGGCCCCAGGGCTGCGTCTTGTGCACGCGCCAGCCCTTGTAGTCGTAGGCGAGTGGCGCTTCGTAGCGGGGCTTCCAGCGCGCCAAGTCGTCGGCGGAGAGCACGCCCTTGTGGCGCTTGCCCGAGGAGTCGAACACGTCCTGCGTGGCGCAATACTTGCCGATCGCCTCGGCCACGAAGCCTGAATAGAAGGCGCGGTAAGCGCCGTCGATCTGCGCCTCGCGGCCGCTGCCGGCAGCCTCGCCTTCCTTGAGCATGCGCTCGAACGTGTCGGCGAACTTGGGATTGCAGAGCAGGCTTCCAACCGCGGGCGGTTTACCGCCGGGCAGGAAGACGGCGGCCGAGCTCGTGTAGTGGGTCTTGAAGAGCTCGGCCACGCCGCCGATCGTCGTCGCCATCGCCGGCGTCACGGGATAGCCGGTGCGCGCGTAGTGGATGACGGGCTCGAGCACGTCGCGGAGGCGCATCGTGCCGTGATCGCGCAGCAGCGTGAGCCAGCCGCCGACCGAGCCGGGAACGACGGCGGCCAACAGGCCGGTCCCGGGCACGAGATCGAGACCGAGCGATTTGAAATGCGCGATCGTGGCCTTGGCCGGCGCCGGGCCTTGTGCGCACAGCACCTCGACCTTGGCGCTCTTGGCGTTCCAGAAGATCACCGGGAGATCGCCGCCCGGCCCGTTTTGATTGGGTTCGACGGCTTGGAGGCATAGGCCGGCGGCGGCGGCGGCGTCGAACGCATTGCCGCCCCGCTCCATCATGCCCATCCCGACGCCGGTCGCGACCCAATGCGTCGTCGCGATCATGCCGAACGTGCCGCGGAGCTCGGGCCGTGTGGTGATCGGCAAGGTCATGGCTTGGCTCCCTTGGTTCCGGCCTCGTGCTCGGGATCGACGATCGTTTGCTGGTGGCGCTTATAGATGAAATAGAGATTGCGCAGATAAACGAACAGGGCCGGCAGGTTCGCAATGATCAAAACCGGCTGTACCAGCACGATGCCCGACAAAAGAACGGTGGCGGCGCCGACGAGGCTCAAATACCAGAACATGTTGGGGATCACGCTCTGCCCGGCGCGCTCGCTCGCCAGCCATTGCCAGAAGAAGCGCAGGAA
>JBKOUH010000003.1:0-2694 GCA_046723285.1 Pseudomonadota bacterium | reverse complement strand
GCCGCACCGCCGAGATTGCCGGCGATCAGCGGCTTCCTCGGCCCGTAGAGTTCGCGGACGAGCGCCAGTTCGACATCGGCGTCGAGCGCGCTCCGGTTTCGGCGATCCGCCAAGACGGCTGCAGCGTCGCGCGAGGGCGGCGATTTGGCGTGCATGCCGTGACTTACCCCCTTGCCTGGCGTCGTGCCCAACGCCGATGAGCGGGAGGAAGTTCCCGGATCGAAGCAAAGAGCAGGCGCGGTTAAGCGCGCTTTAATTGGCCACGATTGTTTTGCCTGCCGCGTAAGCGAAAGAGTAATACTTCATAAGCATGAATCGGGCATCGGCAAGAGGTTAGAGCCCGCCCAGCGCCACGTATTTCACTTCGACATATTCCTCGATGCCGTATTTCGAGCCTTCGCGGCCGATGCCGGATTCTTTCATGCCGCCGAACGGCGCCACCTCGGTCGAGATGATTCCGGTGTTGACGCCGACCATGCCGTATTCGAGCCGCTCGGCCGCGCGCCAGATGCGGCGGTTGTCGCGGCTGAAGAAATAGGAGGCGAGGCCGTATTCGGTGTCGTTGGCGATGCGGATCGCGTCGTCGTCGGCCTTGAAGCGGAAGAGCGGCGAGACCGGCCCGAAGGTTTCCTCGCGCGCGAGGCGCATCTCGGTCGTGGCATTCGCCAGCACCGTCGGCTCGTAGAACGTGCCGCCGAGCGCATGGCGCTTGCCGCCGATGACGACGCGCGCGCCCTTGCCCTTGGCGTCGGCCACGTGCTGCTCGACCTTGTCGAGCGCCTGCTTGTCGATGAGCGGACCTTGCGTGACGCCGGGCGTGAAGCCGTCGCCGACTTTCAACGCGCTCACGGCCTGGGCGAGGCGCGAGGTGAATTCCTCGTAGACGCCGTCCTGGATCAGGAAGCGGTTGGCGCAGACGCAGGTCTGGCCGGTGTTGCGGTATTTGGAAGCGATGGCGCCTTCGACCGCGGCGTCGAGATCGGCGTCGTCGAACACGATGAACGGCGCGTTGCCGCCGAGCTCCAGCGAGATCTTCTTCACCGTGCCGGCGCATTGGCGCATCAAGAGCTTGCCGATCTCGGTCGAGCCGGTGAAGGAGAGCTTCCGCACCACGGGGTTGGAGGTGAGCTCGCCGCCGATCGCGGCCGCGTCGCCGGTGACGACGTTGAGCACGCCTTTCGGCAGCCCGGCGCGCGCGGCCAGCTCGGCGATGGCCAGCGCCGAGAGCGGCGTCTGCTCGGCGGGCTTGGCCACGACGGTGCAGCCCGCCGCGAGCGCCGGCGCGATCTTGCGCGTGATCATCGCGATCGGGAAATTCCACGGCGTGATCGCCGCGCACACGCCGATCGGCTCCTTCATCGCGAACAGGCGCTTGTCGCCCCAGACCGTCGGAATCTGGTCGCCGTAGACGCGCTTCGCCTCCTCGGCGAACCATTCGATGAACGAGGCGCCGTAGGTCACCTCGCCCTTGGCCTCGGCGAGCGGCTTTCCCTGCTCGGTCACCATGATCGCGGCGAGATCGTCGGCATTGGCCATCAGCAGGTTGAACCAGGCGCGCAGCACCGCCGCGCGTTCCTTGCCGCTCTTGGCGCGCCAGGCCGGATAGGCGGAATGCGCGGCCGCGATCGCGCGGCGCGTCTCGGCCGCGCCGAGATCGGGAACGTCGGCGATTTTCGCGCCGTTCGCCGGATTGGCGACGGCAAAGCGCTTGCCGCTGTCGGCCGCGATCCACGCGCCGTCGACATAGGCATCCTTGCGGAAAAGGTCGGGGTCCCTGAGCTGCATGGGTCACCTCTCGCCGCTAGATCGCGCCGCGGCGGCGCTTTCGTCAAGACGGGGAGGCGGGCACCCGGCGGCGGCGCGATCAAGAAAATCGGAGCCCCGGCAAACGCGGTTCATGCTCGGCTCCGCGCCGCGCGGCCAAGCGCCCGCGGGACGCGGCCCCGTTCACGGCCGCGAGAAGGGTGATTGCCATCACTGTCGCGCGGCGCGAAAGCGGCCAATCTTCGCCGCGACAGGGAAACGATAGGGGCGATCCAATCGGCGGCTGCACGCGTAAGTGCCCGGGCGCCGACGACGAGATTTGGAGATCGACCATGCCCCAGGACCGGAGCCGCCATCACGCTATCGTCATCGGCGCCAGCATGAGCGGCTTGCTCGCCGCCCGCGTGCTCGCCGATCGCTATGCGCGCGTCACCATCGTCGAGCGCGATTCGCTTCCGGCCGAGGCCGGCCAGAGAAAAGGTGTGCCGCAGGGCAACCATGCGCACGGCCTGCTCGCGCGTGGGCGTGAGATTCTCGAGGATCTCTTTCCCGGCGTCACCGCGACGCTGGTGGCGAAAGGCGCGCTGAGCGGCGAAGTCTCGGGCGATGCGCTTTGGCACTGCGCAGGCGGCTATCTCGCGCCCGTCTATGGCGGCCTCACCGGCATCCTGCTGAGCCGGCCGCTGTTGGAAGGCGAGGTGCGCGCCCGCGTGCGCGCGTTGCCGAACGTCGCGATCCTCTCCGGGAGCGATGCCTTCGGCCTCACCGCTTCCGCCGATTGGGCGCGTGTCACCGGCCTCCGCGTCCAGCGCACCAACGGCGTGGTCGAAGAGATCGCGGCCGATCTCGTGGTCGATGCCTCGGGCAACGGCTCGCGCACTCCGGCTTGGCTCGAAGCCTTCGGCTACGCGCCGCCGCAAGAGAACGAGG
>JBKOUH010000069.1:0-2602 GCA_046723285.1 Pseudomonadota bacterium | reverse complement strand
TTGCCGCCCTCGCGGATGGCGAAGCGCAGGCCCTCGTCCATCGCGATCGGCTGGATCAGCTCGACCTCCATCGCGATGTTGTCGCCCGGCATCACCATCTCCGTGCCCTGCGGCAGCTTCACCGACCCCGTCACGTCCGTCGTCCGGAAGTAGAACTGCGGACGGTAATTGCTGAAGAACGGCGTGTGCCGCCCGCCCTCTTCCTTCGTCAGGATGTAGGCCTCGCACATGAAGTTCGTGTGCGGCGTGATCGAGCCGGGCTTGGCCAGCACCTGGCCACGCTCCACTTCCTCGCGCTTCGTGCCGCGCAGCAGCACGCCCACGTTGTCGCCCGCCTCGCCCTGGTCCAGGAGCTTGCGGAACATCTCCACGCCCGTGCACGTCGTCTTGACCGTCGGCTTCAGCCCCACGATCTCGATGTCGTCGCCCACCTTCACGATCCCGCGCTCGATCCGGCCCGTCACCACCGTCCCCCGCCCCGAGATCGTGAACACGTCCTCGATCGGCATCAGGAACGGCTTGTCCTTCGGACGGTCCGGCTGCGGAATGTAGCTGTCCACCGCCGCCATCAGCTCCAGGATCGCCTTCTTCCCGATCTCCTCGTCCCGGCCTTCCAAGGCCGCCAGCGCCGAGCCCTTCACGATCGGGATCTTGTCGCCCGGAAACTCGTACTTCGACAGCAGCTCGCGCACCTCGAGCTCGACGAGATCGAGGAGCTCCTTGTCGTCGACCATGTCGACCTTGTTCAGCCACACGACGAGAGCGGGAACGCCCACCTGGCGCGCCAAGAGAATGTGCTCGCGCGTTTGCGGCATCGGGCCGTCGGCGGCGGAAACGACGAGAATGGCGCCGTCCATCTGCGCCGCGCCCGTGATCATGTTCTTGATGTAGTCGGCGTGACCCGGGCAATCGACGTGCGCGTAGTGCCGCTTCTGGGTCTGATATTCCACGTGCGCCGTGTTGATCGTAATGCCGCGCGCCTTCTCCTCCGGCGCCTTGTCGATCTGGTCGTACGCCATGAACGTGGCCCCGCCCGTCTCCGACAGCACCTTCGTGATCGCCGCCGTCAACGTCGTCTTCCCGTGATCGACGTGGCCGATCGTACCGATGTTGCAGTGCGGCTTCGTCCGCTCGAACTTTTCCTTCGCCATGGTCGGTCCTTCGTCTCTTCCGTCTCGTCTCTTCTAAGCGTCTGTTGCGTACCGGCGCGCCCCGCTTCCCGCGCTTGGAGCGGGTGACGGGGATCGAACCCGTATCTCCAGCTTGGAAGGCTGGAGCTCTACCATTGAGCTACACCCGCCCGGCGCAGATCTCGGCCGTCTCTCTCCCAATCCTCGCTGTTGCGCGCGGCGGGTGGTGGAGGGGGAAGGATTCGAACCTTCGTAGGCGTAAGCCAACGGGTTTACAGCCCGTCCCCTTTAGCCACTCGGGCACCCCTCCGCCGTTCGCGTCGGTGCATGCGATTGCTGCAAAGACAGTACAAGCCTCGCGCCGCCCCTCACGGGTGTGAGGATCGGGCAAGAGGCTTTGTTGTCGAAGCAGCCCCGCTATTTACGACGAACTCTCCTTAAACGCAAGCGGTTGGCCGTTGTGCCAGCGTGACGCAGACCCTTTGTCCCTCTAGAAGGGGGCGAAGCTATGGCAAAGCACTTTCATCGCGGCCGCCCCGGTGGCCAAGACAGGCGCCGAGGCGGCCCATCCCTTGGCCCCCGGGGCGACCGGCTCTGGCTGCATGGGGTCCACCCGGTCCTGGCCGCGTTGGGCAATCCCGACCGCGGTTTGCGGCGGCTATTGGTGACGGCCGAGCAGGCGGAGCGCCTCAAAGACCGCCTCCAAGGCGCCCTCGCCGCCCGGAACGGGCAACCCAAGACCGAAATCGTCGACCGGCGGGCGCTCGACGATCTCTTGAAGGGCACCGTCCACCAAGGGATCGCCGTCGAAGCCGAGCCGCTGCCGGAAGTCTTCCTCGAAGACCTGCTGATCCGGGCCGAGAGCAAGCCCCAGTCGCTGCTCGTCGTGCTCGACCAGGTGACCGATCCCCACAATGTCGGCGCCATCCTGCGCTCGGCGGCCGCCTTCGGCGCGGACGGCGTGGTGACGACCGAGCGGCATGCCCCGGGTGAGACGTCGGCGCTGGCCAAATCCGCCGCCGGCGCGCTCGATCTCGTGCCGCTGGTGCGCGTCGGCAACCTCGCGCGCGCTCTCGCCGACCTCAAGGAGGCCGGCTATCGCTGCATCGGCCTCGACAGCGATGCGGAACGCGCGATCGACGAGATCGCCGTCCCCGAGCGGCGCGCGCTCGTCCTCGGCGCCGAGGGGCCGGGCATGCGCCGCCTGACGCGGGACAGCTGCGACGACCTCGTGCGTATACCCATGGCGGTGCACGCCTATGGCGGCGGCGCGCTCGACAGCTTGAACGTCTCGAACGCCACCGCCATCGCGCTTTACGCACTTACCCGCCGGCGCCGCTGAGCCGGCTCGCCGGCGGGGCCGTGCCGCCGGCCAGCGCCGCTTCGAACTCGGCGCGGGTCACGCGCCCGTCGCGGTCGCGGTCGAGCACGGCGAACTGACGCCGGCCATGGGCGATATACTCGTCGCGCGA
>JBKOUH010000300.1:0-19391 GCA_046723285.1 Pseudomonadota bacterium | reverse complement strand
CTTGCCGTCGGCCTTGTCGTCCTCGCCGATGAAGATGCGGAGCAGCGTGGCGTCGCGCGGGACCTGCATGATCAGGCTCCTTTCATCGCGTTGAGGCTGGCCGCCGCGATGTGGCCGAGCCACACCGCTGCGAGGCAGAGGATCACCGAGCCCGCGATGTTAGCACCGGCCGGCACCCATTGCCCGTCGCGGACCAGATTGAGGGTCTGAAGGCTGAACGACGAGAACGTGGTGTAGCCGCCGCAAATGCCGACCATGACGAATTGGCGCGCGGCGCTGCCGAAATAGTAGCGGCCGTCGGGATCGGTCAGCGTCGCGAAGAAGCCGATCGCGAAGGAGCCGCTGACGTTCACCAACAGCGTGCCCCAGGGGAACGTCTCGCCGAAGGCCGCGGCGATGGCGCCCGAGAGCCAATAGCGCGCCACGCCGCCGATGGCGCTGCCAACCGCAATCCAGAGATAGATCATCGCACCCTCTCTCTCGTTCGCGTTCTCGCGCGCGGAAGGCGGGCACAAAAAAAGCCGCCCTCGCGGCGGCTTCCGGACAGACTCCTACCGCTTCGATCGCGCGGTAGGAGCCATCAGCCCTTTTCGGGCGGTTTCGGGGGACTCCATCCCCATTTGGTCGCGGCGGATGCTAGGGGCGAGCAGCGCCCAGGTCAACCATCGCGCCGATTTGGCGAAAGTCGCCTGCCTCATGCGGCGCGTGGTCGTCGCGAACGAGCCTCGACGCTTAGCTTTGACCCGCCGGCTTCCAGCGGTAGTGCGGTGCCCGATCGCCTCGCACGTAGCGAATGGCATCGATCGCGTCGACGATCATCGAAACGAGATTTGTGGCGAACAGCAGAACGAGCCAGTTGGCGAGGCTCGGCTCGTCCGAGATCTGGTCCACGCGCGCGGCCATCCATGCGAACATCGGCACCCACAAGATATGCGTCGTACCGAGGATGCGGATGAAACCAGAGCGCTGATAGATCAGCGTCTGGGCCGCCACCGCGATAGCAGTCACCGCAAGAACGACCTGCGCCTCGATATGGGTGATAAAGAAAAGGCACGCGGCGTTGACACCCACGAGCCATACGCACCACAGGCGCGGAACAACGCGGAACCGAAGATAGACCACGCCGAAAAGCTCAGTCATGTTTGTCAGGAAGCGGATCATGCTCATCTCCATCGTCGTGGGCCGTCGCGCGGATGGAATACGCTTCGCCTGACCCAGCCCGATACTGCGCAACCCGGAGCAATCAACTACGCTTTGCGTAGTTGACGAGACCCCGGTTGGAGGCGAGAGAAACCTGATGACGCAATATGGTCAGTTCTGCCCGGTGGCGAAATCGGCCGAAATCATCGGCGATTCCTGGTCGATTCTGATTGTGCGCGAACTTCTCTTGGGGAGCAGCCGGTTCAACATGCTGCAACGCGGACTTCCCCGCATCTCGCCGACGGTTCTCAACGCACGCTTAAAGGGGCTCGAACGGCAGGGTGTGATCGTCAAGCGCCGTCTGAACGGGCAGCGCGGCCACGAATATCGCCTGACGGCGGCGGGCCGCGAGCTTTCCGCGGTAGTAGAAGCGCTCGCGGTCTGGGGCATGCGTTGGGCCCGCGACGAAATGGGACCGGATGACCTCGACGTATCTCTTCTGATGTTCGATATCCGGCGCCGCATCGACACGACGGCCCTGCCCGAGGGCGAAACCGTGCTGTGCTTCCAATTCAAGGACCTAAAGACCTTCGGAAAATGGTGGCTGGTTTGCCACGGCTCCGACGTCGATCTGTGTTACGAAGATCCCGGCAAGGAAGTCGACTGCTATGTCACCGGCCGCGCACGGGATGTAATCGGCGCGTGGATGGGGGATGTTCCGCTGTCAGAGGCTTTGAAGTCGGAAGTCATTCAACTGACCGGCCAGCGCAATCTGCGCCGCACCTTTCCGAAGTGGTTCGCGCTCGCGGCCACGGCAAAAACCCCGAGGCCGACGCCCGCGGAAAGGGCCATTTGAGGACGGCGCAAAAGTGCCTGCTGGCGGGCGCGTCTACGCGCGCTCTTTCCTCAGCTTCGCCCAATAATCGAGGCGCTTCTTGATCTCGCGCTCGAAGCCGCGCTCGGCGGGGCGGTAGAAGTCGCGCCGTTCCATGCCGTCGGGGAAGTAGTTCTGGCCCGAGAAGGCCTCCTCGGTGTCGTGGTCGTATGCGTAGCCCTTGGCGTAGCCGAGATCCTTCATCAAGCGCGTGGGGGCGTTCAGGATGTGCTTCGGCGGCATCAGCGAGCCGGTTTCGACGGCCGCGCGCTGGGCCTGGCCGAACGCGATATAGCCGGCGTTCGATTTGGGCGCGGTCGCCAGATAGAGCACCACCTGGGCGATGGCCAGTTCGCCTTCGGGCGAGCCCAAGCGCTCGAACGCTTCCCATCCGGCGATGGCCTGGGTCAGCGCGGCCGGGTCGGCCATGCCGATGTCTTCCACCGCGAAGCGCACGAGGCGGCGTGCGATGTAATGCGGGTCCTCGCCGCCGGCGAGCATGCGCGCGAGCCAATAGAGGCCTGCATCGGCATCTGAGCCGCGCAGCGATTTATGCAGCGCGCTGATGAGGTTGTAGTGGCTTTCTTCGGCCTTGTCGTAGAGCGGCGCGCGGCGCTGGACGAGCGCGATGAGACCGGCCGTGTCGAGCGCGGTCTTGGGCTTGGCCTCCCAAATCGCCTCGGCGAGGTTCAGGAGGTAGCGGCCGTCGCCATCGGCCAGGGCCAACAGCGTCTGACGCGCCTCGCCTTCGAGCGGCAGCGCCTTGCCCTCGGCGGCTTCGGCGCGGGCGAGGATCTTCTCGAGCGCGCCGGCGTCGAGGCGGTTCAGCACGAGCACGCGGCAGCGCGAGAGCAACGCGCCGTTCAGCTCGAACGACGGGTTCTCGGTGGTGGCGCCGATGAGCGTCACCGTGCCGTCCTCGACCACGGGCAGGAACGCATCCTGCTGCGCCTTGTTGAAGCGGTGGATCTCGTCGACGAACAGCAGCGTGCCGCGCCCGATGGCGCGGCGCTCGCGCGCGGCGTCGAACACCCGGCGGAGGTCGGCGACGCCCGAGAACACGGCCGAGAGCGGCTCGAAATGGAGATCGGAGACTTCGGCGAGCAGGCGCGCGATCGTCGTCTTGCCGGTGCCGGGCGGGCCCCAGAACACGATCGACGAGAGGCGCCGCGCCGCGATCATCTTGCCGAGCGCGCCCTCGGCGCCGAGCAGATGATCCTGCCCCACCACCTCGTCGAGGCGCTTGGGGCGCAGCCGGTCGGCGAGCGGCTTCGGGGCCGCGGCTTCGAAGAGGCTCGGGGCCGGCTTCGGCTTCACTGCTATTGGAAGAAGACGCGGAACAGCGTGCCGTCGCGGCTGCCGACGATCTGGTAAGCCCCGTCCGCGCGCGCCAGCGCCTGGCGCAGCATCTCGACCGATTCGAGGTTGCGGCCGTTGACCTGGAGCAGCACGTCCTTCTCGCGGAAGCCGCGTTTTTGCGCGTTGCTGCCGGGCTCCACCTTGACGATGACGATGCCGCGATTGCCGCGCATGCCGAGATGGTCGGCCACGGCGGCGGTAAGCATGGCCACCTGCGCGCCCGCCAGCGGATGATTGCCGCTGAGCGTCGCCGCATGGTCGAGCTCGCTCGCCGAGGCCTCGCGCAGCGGCACCTCCATCTCGATCGTTTCCTTGCCGCGCAGGATCGCGAGCTTCACCTTCCCGCCGACCGGCATGGTGGCGAGGCGGAAACGGAGATCCTGGATGTCGGAGACGTCGCGGCCGTTGATCTTGAGGATCACGTCGCCGACCTTCATCCCGGCGGCGGCGGCGGGGCTGTCGGCCTGCACCGTGCTGACGATGACGCCGCCGATGCGCTCGATGCCGCGCGCGCGGGCGATGTCGGCGGTCACGTCCTGGCCGCCGATGCCGAGCGTCGGCCGCGCGATGCGGCCGCCCGAGAGCGCCGCGCGCACGACGGCGCCGACCATGTTCGAGGGAATGGCGAAGCCGATGCCGACGTTGCCGCCCGAGCGCGACAGGATCGCGGTGTTGATGCCGGCGAGCTTGCCGTCGAGCGTCACGAGCGCGCCGCCGGAATTGCCGGGGTTGATCGGCGCGTCGGTCTGAATGAACGAGCGGAAATCGGCGATGCTGACCGAGGTGCGCGCCACGGCGGAGACGATGCCGCTGGTGACCGTCTGGCCGACGCCGAACGGATTGCCGACCGCGAGCACGAGATCGCCGACCTCGACCTCGTCCGAATCGCGAAGCTCGAGGTAAGGCAGCTTCTCGCCCTTGGTGTCGATCTTGAGGACCGCCAGGTCCGTGCGCTCGTCCGAGAGCAGCACGCGCGCGGTGAACGTGCGCTTGTCGTTCAAGATCACGTCGATCGTGCCGCCGCCCTTCACCACGTGATGATTGGTGACGATGACGCCGTCGTCGCGCAGGATCACGCCCGAGCCGACCGCCTTGGTCTGCTCTTGCTGCTGGCCCTGCCCCTGGTTCGGATTCTCGTCCTCGCCGAAGAAGCGGCGGTAGAACGGATCGGTGTAGAGCGGGTTCTGCGCCTGCTGCGGCGCGCGGATGCGGATGTTCACGACCGCGGGCGCGATACGCTTCACCACCGGCGCGAAGCTGAAGCGGATCTGCTCCTTGGATTCGGGCACGGTAACTTCGGCGCGCGCCAGCGGCGCCAGGGCCGCAAGCGCGAAGACGAGAGCCAGCGTACGGACGAAACGGGGGGCGGCAATCATGGGTCGAACCTCCGACCTTCTCGATCGACGAGTTTGGTCCGGTTTATAACGCAAATCGCGGCAAAATTGGTGAGAGCCGGGAACGAAAAGGCGGCCCTTTCGGGGCCGCCCTACGTCATTCGAGCGCGATGCCGCCCTTGCGCCTACGCCGCGGCGGGCTGCTCTTCCTGGGCCGCCTCGACCTCGGGCTTCGGGCCGGAATCGAGGCCCTTGGCCGCCGGATCGCGGTCGACGAACTCGATGACGGCCGCGGGCGCCGCGTCGCCGAAGCGGAAGCCGGCCTTGAGGACGCGGGTGTAGCCGCCCTTCCGCTCCTTGTAGCGTTCGGCCAGCGTCGAGAAGAGCTTCTCGGTGAGCTTGGCGTCCTTCAGCACTTCAAGCGCCTGGCGCCGCGCATGGAGGCCGCCGCGCTTGCCGAGCGTGATCAGCTTCTCGACGATGGGGCGGAGATCCTTGGCCTTCGGCAGCGTGGTCGAGATCTGCTCGTGCTTGATGAGGGCCGCCGCCATGTTGGCGAACATGGCCTTGCGGTGGGACGAGGTGCGGTTCAGCTTGCGGCCGCGGATACGGTGGCGCATTTCAAACTCCAGATGTCAGAGGCGCGATCGGGAATCGCCTCCGGCTCAATACGGTTCCTCGAGACGCTTGGCCAAGTCCTCGATGTTTTCGGGCGGCCAGCCGGGGATCTCCATGCCGAGATGCAGGCCCATCTGCGCCAGCACCTCCTTGATCTCGTTGAGCGACTTCCGGCCGAAGTTCGGCGTGCGCAGCATCTCCTGCTCGGTCTTCTGCACGAGATCGCCGATGTAGATGATGTTGTCGTTCTTGAGGCAGTTCGCCGAACGCACCGAAAGCTCGAGCTCGTCGACCTTGCGCAAGAGGTTGCGGTTGAAGGGCAGATCGCCCTCCTTCTTCTCGGCCGCGATCTCCTTCGGCTCCTCGAAGTTGATGAACATCTGGAGCTGGTCCTGGAGGATGCGCGCCGCATAGGCGACCGCGTCTTCCGGCGTGACGGTGCCGTTGGTTTCGAGCACGATCGAAAGGCGGTCGAGGTCGGTCGTCTGGCCGACGCGGGCATTGTCGACCTTGTAGGAGACCTTCCGGACCGGGCTGAAGATGGCGTCGATCGGGATGAGGCCGATCGGCGCGTCGGTGGTGCGCCCCTGCCCCGCCGGCACGTAGCCCTTGCCGTTCTCGACCGTGAGCTCCATGCGCACGTCGGCGGCCTTGTCGGCGTGGAACAGCACGAGGTCGGGGTTGAGGATCTCGATGTCGTGCGGCACCTCGATCTGGCTCGCCTTGACGGTGCCGGCGCCCTTGTGGCGCAGCGTCATCTTCTTCGGCCCCTCGCCGTGGAGGCGCAGCGCGAGCTGCTTGATGTTGAGCACGATGTCGGTCACGTCCTCGAGGATGCCCGGGACCGAGGAGAATTCGTGCAGCACGCCCTCGATCTGGATCGAGGAGACGGCGGCGCCCTGCAGCGACGACAGCAGCACGCGCCGGAGCGCGTTGCCGAGCGTCATGCCGAAGCCGCGCTCGAGCGGCTGGACGACGATCGTCGCCTGGCGCTTGGGATCGCCGCCGGGCTCCGTCACCAGGCCCTTCGGCTTGATGAGTGCACTCCAGTTCTTCTGAATGACGTTCATGACCTTGTCTCGTCCTCCCGGCCGCGGCCGGGTACAGTGCTAGGAAAATCCAAATCGTGCGGGGCGTCGGCCCCGCTCAGACGCGCCGGCGCTTTCTCGGCCGGCAGCCATTGTGCGGAATGGGCGTCACGTCCTTGATCGACATGATGGTGAAGCCGACCGACTGAAGCGCGCGGAGGGCCGATTCGCGTCCCGCGCCCGGGCCCTTGACCAGCACGTCGATCGTCTTGACCCCGTGCTCCATCGCCTTCCGGCCCGCGTCTTCGGCCGCGACCTGCGCCGCGAACGGCGTCGATTTCCGCGAGCCCTTGAAGCCCTGCGAGCCCGCCGTCGACCAGGCGATCGTGTTGCCCTGGGCGTCGGTGATCGTGATCATCGTGTTGTTGAAGCTCGCGTTCACGTGCGCGACCGCGGTGCTGATGTTCTTGCGTTCGCGGCGGCGGACGCGCCCGGCAGGCGTCGCGGCGGGAGCGGCGGTTTTTTCGGCCATGGTTCCTCGAGGGGCTTGTCGCCCCGGTCAATCGGTTAGCGGTTACTTCTTGGTCGCGATCTTCTTGCCGGCGATGGCGCGGCCGCGGCCCTTGCGGGTGCGCGCATTGGTATGCGTGCGCTGGCCGCGGACCGGCAGGCCCTTCCTGTGCCGCAAGCCGCGGTAGCAGCCCAGATCCATGAGCCGCTTGATGTTCATCGCCACTTCGCGGCGGAGGTCGCCCTCCACCTTGTGCTCGCGGTCGATGACCTCGCGGATGCGCGAGACCTCGTCCTCGGTCAGCTGCGAGACGCGCTTCTCGGTCGGGAGGCCGACCTTCTCCATGATGTCCTTGGCCAATGTCGGCCCGATGCCATGGATGTATTGAAGGGCGATAACCACCCGCTTCGCCGTGGGAATATTGACGCCTGCAATACGCGCCAAGTGCGTACTCCTTTTTCGGTCTTGCCTAAGATGTTCGAGATCGTCGCCGGTAGGTGCCGTAGGCCGGTGGCAGCTGACCCCTCGCCAAAGGGCCCAATTTTACGCAAACGCCAACTGGCCCCGGGAGCCCCGCTCCAAGAGCGGGCGGGATTATAGGGGCCTGTCCTTCCAAGTCAACGGCTTAGCCCTTTCCTACGATCGCCTCCAACTGTCGCGTGACTTCGTCTACGGGCGCCATGCCGTCCACCGCTTCGAGGCGGGCGGCCTTGGCGTAATAGGGCAGGATCGGCTGCGTCTGCTCGCGATAGACGGCGATGCGCTTCTTGAGCGTCTCGGGATTGTCGTCGGCCCGCACCGCCCCGCCCGCCGCCACCGTCTCCTTCGCCCGCTTGTCGATGCGCGCGAACAGCGCCTTTTCGTCCACCTTCAGCTCGATGATGTGGTCGAGCTTCCAGCCGCGCTTTTCCATCATCTGGTCCAATGACTTGGCCTGGGCCACCGTGCGCGGGAACCCGTCGAGCACGAAGCCCGCCTTCTGCACGTCCGGTTGCGCGATGCGCTCGGCGATGACGCCCACCACCACGTCGTCGGGCACGAGCTGGCCCGCCTCCATGATCGCCTTGGCCTTCTTGCCGACGTCCGTGCCCGCGGCCACCGCGGCGCGCAGCATGTCGCCGGTCGAGAGCGGGATGACGCCGTATTTTTGCTTGAGCCTTGCTGCCTGCGTTCCCTTGCCGCACCCGGGCGGACCCAGGAGTATCACGTTCATTTCTTCGCCCCTTTGAGGCGGGACTTCTTGATGAGCCCCTCATACTGGTGCGCGAGCAGGTGCCCTTGGATCTGCGCCACCGTGTCCATCGTCACCGACACCGCGATCAGCAGCGAGGTGCCGCCGAAATAGAACGGGATCGAGAAGTGCGTGGTGAGGAACTCGGGCAGCGCGCAGACGAAGGCGAGATAGGCCGCGCCGACGCAGGTGATGCGGGTCAGCACGTAGTCGAAATGGTCCGCGGTCGGCTTGCCGGGCCTGATGCCGGGCACGAAGCCGCCGTATTTCCGAAGGTTCTCGGCCGTCTCCTGCGGATTGAACACGATCGCGGTGTAGAAGAACGCGAAGAACACGATCATCGCGACATAGGTGCTGATGAAGAGGATCGTGCCGCGGCCGAAATAGACGTTGATGAGGTTGAGCCATTCGGGCCCGGCGCCGCCCTGCCCCGAGAAGCCGCCGAGCGTCGCCGGCAACAGCAGCAAGGAGCTCGCGAAGATCGGCGGGATCACGCCCGAGGTGTTGAGCTTCAGCGGGATGAACGAGCTCTCGCCCGAGGTCATGCGGTTGCCGACCTGGCGCTTCGGGTATTGCACGATGACGCGTCGCTGCGCGCGCTCGATGTAGACGACGAACGCGATGATCAGCGCCGCGAAGGCGACGAAGCCCACGATCGTGACCGGCGAGATCGAGCCCTTGCGGCCCATCTCGAACAACTGGCCGAGATGCGCCGGCATGGTCGCGACGATGCCGGCGAAGATGATGAGCGAGATGCCGTTGCCGACGCCGCGCGCGGTCACCTGCTCGCCGAGCCACATCAGGAACATCGTGCCGCCGACCAGCGTGATCACGACGCTGGCGCGGAAGAAGATCCCCGGATCGGCCACGACAGCGGCGCCGCCGGTGGTGGCTGCTTCGAGGCCGACGGCGATGCCATAGGCCTGCACGGCGCAGAGCAGGACCGTGAGATAGCGCGTGTACTGGTTGATCTTCTTGCGGCCCGCGTCGCCCTCTTTCTTGAGCGCCTCGAGCTTCGGCGACACCGCGGTCAGCAGCTGGATGATGATCGAGGCCGAGATGTAGGGCATGATGTTGAGCGCGAAGATCGTCATGCGCTCGACGGCACCGCCCGAAAAGACGTTGAGATAGCCGAGAATGCCCTGCGACTGCTGGGCGAAGAGATCGGCGAAGACCTGCTGGTTGATGCCCGGGATCGGGATGAAGGTGCCGAGCCGGTAGACGAGCAGGCACCCCAGCGTGAACCAGATTCGCTTCTTGAGGTCCGTCGCCTTGCCGAAGGCGGCGAAGCTCATATTGGCGGCGACGCGATCCGCGGTTGCCATGCCTGCTCCGGTTCCGGTTAGAGCCTAACGGCGCGTCAAGCGGCGCGCTTCGCCTTGGGCTTGAGCTTGCCCTCGGGCTTGGGTTTCTGCGGCAGCAGCGTGAGCGTGCCGCCCGCCTTCTCCACCGCCTCGGCCGCGCTCTTCGAGGCGCGCGTGACCGTGATCTTGATCGCCGTCTTCAACTCGCCGTCGCCCAAAAGGCTGATGCCGTCGCGCGGATTGCTGAGCACGCCGGCCGCGACCAGCGCGGCCGCGTCGATGCCGTCGGCCTTGAGCTTGCCGCCGTCGATGAAGGCCTGGATCTTGCCGACGTTCACCGGCGCGTAATCGGGCTTGAAGATGTTGACGAAGCCGCGCTTCGGCAGGCGGCGGAAGAGCGGCATCTGCCCGCCCTCGAAGCCGTCGAGGCGGACGCCGGTGCGCGCGGTCTGGCCCTTCTGGCCGCGGCCCGATTGCTGGCCCTTGCCCGAGCCCAAGCCGCGGCCGAGCCGCGTGCGCTTGATGTGCGCGCCAGGATTGTCGCGGATCTCGTTGAGCTTCATAGCGATGCCTTCCAAACGCGCCCGCTTACTTAGGCAGCGGGCTCGACCTTTACCAGATGCTGGACTTTCTCGACCATGCCGCGCACCGCCGCCGTATCCTCGAGCACGCGGCTGCGGTTGATCTTGTTGAGGCCGAGGCCGATCAGCGTCTCGCGCTGATCGTGGCGCCGGCCGATCGGGCTGCCGATCTGCGTGATCTTGAGGCGCCCGACTTGGTCGGCCCGCCCTTTTTTCGCGTCCTTGGCCATGGCTACTCCTTCGCCTCGGTCTGGCCGCGGCGGCCGATGATCTCGGAGACCTTGCGCCCGCGCCGCGCCGCGATCTCGCGCGGCGACTGGATGTGCTGGAGCGCGTCGAACGTCGCCTTGATCATGTTGTGCGGGTTCGAGGTGCCCACCGACTTCGCCACCACGTCGTGGACGCCCAAGCACTCGAAGATCGCGCGCATCGGGCCGCCGGCGATGATGCCGGTGCCCGGAGGCGCCGCGCGCACGACGACGCGGCCCGCGCCGAAGCGGCCCTTCTGGTCGTGATGGAGCGTGCGGCCCTCGCGCAGCGGAATGCGGACCATGTGGCGCTTGGCCTGGTCGGTGGCCTTGCGGATCGCCTCGGGCACCTCGCGCGCCTTGCCGGTGCCGTGGCCGACCTTGCCCTTCTGGTCGCCGACCACGACGATCGCCGCGAAGCCGAAGCGCTTGCCGCCCTTGACGACCTTGGCCACGCGATTGATGCCGACGAGCTTTTCCTTGAGCTCGCCCTCTTCGCGGTCGGCCTGCTCGCGTGTTCTGTCTCGCGCCATGAGATGTTTTCCTGATCCGATCCGTTAGAACGACAGGCCCGCTTCGCGCGCGGCATCCGCCAGCGCCTTGACCCGCCCGTGATAGAGAAAGCGCCCGCGGTCGAAGACGACCGCATCGATCTTCTTCTCCTTGGCGCGCTCGGCGATGAGCTTGCCGACCGCCTTGGCCGCCGCCATGTCCGCGCCGGTCTTGACCGCGCCCTTGACGCCCTCGTCGAGCGACGAGGCCGCGGCGAGCGTCGTGCCCTTCGCGTCGTCGATGATCTGGGCGTAGATGTGCTTGCTCGACCGGAAAACAGAGAGGCGCAGGCGCCCGCGCGACTTCCGCTTGAGCTGGAAGCGCGTCCGGTGGGCGCGGCGGCCCTTCAATTCGATGATCTTCTTGCTCATGGCGAATTCCCTGGCATTGCTCCCCGATCGGGAGCGACGCGCTACTTCTTCTTGCCTTCCTTGCGCAGGATCGTCTCGGCTTTGTACTTGATGCCCTTCCCTTTGTAGGGCTCGGGCGGCTTCAGCGCCCGGATCTCGGCGCAGAACTGGCCGAGCCGGTTGCGATCGGCGCCCTTGGCGACGATCTGCGTGTTCTTGTCGATGGTGACCGTGACGCCTTCCGGGATCGGCAGCGACACGTCGTGGCTCAAGCCGAGCTGGAACTGGACGTTCTTGCCCTGCACCTGCGCGCGATAGCCGACGCCGGCGATCTCGAGCTCCTTCTGGTAACCCTGGGAGACGCCGCGCACCATGTTGGCGATGTGGGCGCGGGTGGTGCCCCACATCACGCGCGCGCGCTTGTGCTCGCCCTGGGGCTTGACCCAGACCTTGTCGCCCTCGCGCGAGACCGCGACGTCTCGATCCACCGGCATGGTGAGCTCGCCGAGCTTGCCCTTGGCACGCACGACGCCGCCGTCGATCTTGACGTCGACGCCCTGCGGCACCGTCACCGGGTTTTTTCCGATCCGCGACATGGCTTCTTCCGTCTCCTAGTAGACGTGTGTCTAGTACACCCGGCAGATGACTTCGCCGCCGACGTTCTTGGCGCGCGCGGTGGCGTCGGACATGACGCCCTGCGGCGTCGATATGACCGCGACGCCGAGGCCGCCATACGGCCGCGCCAGGATCTTGATCCCCGAATAGACGCGGCGGCCGGGGCTCGAGATGCGCTTGATCTCGCGGATCGCCGGCTGGCCTTCGTGATAGCGGAGGTCGACGACGGTCTCGCGCACGCCCTTGCGGATCTCCTTATCGGCGAATCCGCGGATGTAGCCCTCTTCCTTCAAGACGCCGAGCACGGCCGTGTGCAGCTTCGCGGCCGGAACGGACACCTGGGGCTTCTTCGCCTTCTGGCCGTTGCGGATGCGCGCGATCATGTCGGCGAGCGGGTCGCTCATCGTCATCGTGTCTGCTCCTCAGGGCTCGCCTTCGCGGCGAGCGGGTCGCTCATGGTCATCGTATCAGCTCCTACCAGCTCGCCTTGGTGACGCCGGGGATCTGGCCCTTGCTCGCCAGCTCGCGCAGCATCAGGCGGGAGAGCCCGAATTTACGGTGGTAACCGCGCGCGCGGCCCGTCAGCGAGCAGCGGTTGCGGATGCGGATCTTGGCGCCGTTGCGCGGCATTTCCGCGAGCTTCTCCACGGCGCGGAAGCGCTCTTCCGCCGGCGTGTCGCGGTCCATGATGAGCTTCTTCAAGACCGCGCGCTTGGCCGCATACTTGGCCGAGAGCTTGCGCCGCGTCTTGTTCTTCTCGATCGAAATTCGGGTTGCCATGTCGGTCTCTTTTCGCCGGATCAGGCGTTCTGGAAGGGCATGTCGAAGCCCTTGAGGAGGGCCAGGGCCTCCTCCTTGGTCTTCGCCGTCGTCACGATGACGATGTCCATGCCGCGGATGGTGTCGATCTTGTCGTAGTCGATCTCGGGGAACACGATCTGCTCTTTCAAGCCGAGCGCGTAGTTGCCGCGGCCGTCGAAGCTCCGCGGGTTGAGGCCGCGGAAATCGCGCACGCGCGGCAGCGCGATGTTCACGAGCCGGTCGAGGAACTCGTACATCTGGTTCTTGCGCAGCGTCACCTTCACGCCGATCGGCATGCCGGCGCGGAGCTTGAAGTTCGCCTCGGCCTTGCGCGACTTCACGATGAGCGGCTTCTGGCCCGAGATGAGCTTCATGTCCTCGGCGGCGGCGTCGATCTTCTTCTTGTCCGCGGTCGCTTCGCCCACGCCCATGTTGAGAACGATCTTCACCAGACCCGGAATCTGATGCGGGTTGGGGTAGCCGAACTGCTTCTGCAGCGCCGGCCGCACCGTGGATTTGTACTGCTCGTAAAGCCTGGCCATTGCGTCCTACCGGTCGATGATCTCGCCCGAGCGGCGGGCGAAGCGAACCTTGCGGCCGTCCTCGAGGAACGTGAATCCGACGCGGCTCGCCTTGTTTTCCTTGGGATCCACGAACGCCACGTTGGAGATGTGGATCGGCGCTTCCTTCTCGATGATGCCGCCGGGGCTCTTGGGTGTCGGGCGCGTGTGCCGCTTCACCTTGTTGACGCCGCCGACGATCACGCGGTGATCGCCCGGACGGTCCCCTTTCAGGACCTCCAGGATCTCGCCGCGCTTGCCGCGGTGGGGACCCGTGGTGACGATCACCTGGTCGCCCTTCTTCAATCTGAGTTTCACCGCCATGGCCTTGTCCTCTAGAGCACCTCGGGTGCGAGCGAGATGATCTTCATGAATGCCCGGGCGCGCAGCTCGCGCGTGACCGGTCCGAAAATGCGCGTGCCGATGGGCTCGTTCTGCTTGTCGATCAGCACCGCGGCGTTGCGGTCGAAGCGGATGATCGAGCCGTCGTCGCGGCGGATCGGCGCCGCCGTCCGCACGATGACGGCCTTGTGGATCTCGCCCTTCTTGACGCGCCCGCGCGGGATCGCGTCCTTGACCGAGACCACGATGACGTCGCCCACGCCGGCCACGCGGCGCTTCGAGCCGCCCAGAACCTTGATGCACATCACCTTGCGGGCGCCCGAATTGTCGGCGACCTCGAGATGCGTCTCTTGCTGAATCATGACGCTTGCTCCTCGATTCTCACCGGCTAGGCCGCCGGGCCCTTGGCGCCCGGCTCGCCCTCGAGCACGATCCAGGACTTCCGCTTGCTGATCGGGCGGCATTCCTCGATCCACACACGGTCGCCGACCTTGTGCTTGTTCGTTTCATCGTGCGCCGCGAACTTGCTCGAGCGCTTGATGAACTTCTTGTAGACGGGGTGCATGACGCGGCGCTCGACCAAGACCACGACGGTCTTGTTCATCTTGTCGCTCACCACCACCCCTTGCATCACTCGCCTCGGCATAATTCGCTCCTAGGCCTTCTTCTTCGCTGTTGCCGGCGCTTTCGGCGCCGCCGGCGACGGCGCCTTCTCGCGCAGGATCGTCTTCACCCGAGCGATATCGCGGCGGACGAGGCGCACGCGCGCCGTGTTCTCGAGCTGGCCGCTCGCCGCCTGGAAGCGGAGGTTGAACCGCTCCTTCTCGAGTTCGGTGAGCTGCTCCGTGAGCTGGCTCTCGGTCTTGGCGCGGAGATCGGTTGCGTCCATGGGATCAGGCCTCCTCGCCCAGGCGCACGACGAAGCGGGTCGTGATCGGCAGCTTCCGGCCGGCCCGCGCGAACGCCTCCTTGGCGAGATCGGCGGGCACGCCGTCGAGCTCGAACAGGATGCGGCCGGGCTTGACGCGGGCCACCCAGAATTCCGGGGCGCCCTTGCCGCTGCCCATGCGCACTTCGGCCGGCTTCTTCGACACCGGCACGTCCGGGAAGATGCGGATCCAGAGCCGCCCGGCGCGCTTCATGTGGCGCGTGATCGTGCGGCGCGCGGCCTCGATCTGGCGCGCGGTGAGACGCGCCGGCTCGACGGCCTTCATGCCGTAGGCGCCGAAATTCAAATCGGTTCCGCCCTTGGCCTGGCCGTGGATGCGGCCCTTGAAGGCCTTGCGGTATTTCGTTCGCTTGGGGGCAAGCATGGCTCGTTACTCTACTCTCTCCGCTCGCGCTCGCGGCGCTCGCCGCGCTCGCCGTGATCGCGGTCGCCGCGCCCGGACGGCGCCATCGGGTTCTCGAACATGCGCTTCTCGTGCGCCATCGGGTCGTGCTCCATGATCTCGCCGCGATAGACCCAGACCTTGACCCCGCAGGTGCCGTAGGTGGTCATCGCGGTGGCCTCGCCGTAGTCGATATCGGCGCGGAGCGTGTGCAACGGCACGCGGCCCTCGCGATACCACTCCATGCGCGCGATTTCGGCGCCTCCCAAGCGACCGCCGCAATTGATGCGGATGCCGAGCGCACCCAGGCGCATCGCCGACTGCACCGCCCGCTTCATCGCGCGGCGGAATGCGACGCGGCGCTCCAACTGCTGCGCGATGTTCTCGGCCACGAGCTGGGCCTCGATCTCGGGCTTCCGGATCTCGAGGATGTTGAGCGTCACGTCCGTTCCGGCGCGCTTGGCGACTTCCTGGCGCAGCGCCTCGATGTCGGCGCCCTTCTTGCCGATGACGACGCCGGGGCGCGCGGTGTGGATCGTGATCTTGGCCCGCTTGGCGAGGCGCTCGATCACGATGCGGCTGACGCCGGCCTGCGCGAGACGGGCCTTCAGGAACTTCCGGAGCTTCAGATCCTGCTCCAGGAGGTTCGCGTAGTCGCGCTCGGCGTACCAGCGCGAGTCCCAGGTCCGGTTGATGCCGAGCCGCAAGCCGATCGGATTGACCTTCTGGCCCATTTACGCGGCCTCCTTGGTTTCCGCCGGCGCTGCGGCCGGTGCGGGCGGCTCGTGGACGACGACGGTGATGTTGGCGAACGGCTTGATGATGCGGCCGGCGCGGCCCTTCGACTTGGCGACGAAGCGCTTCATCACCAGCGCGGGGCCGACATGCGCCTCCTTGACGAAGAGCTTGTCGACGTCGAGGCCGTGATTGTTCTCGGCGTTGGCGATGGCGGATTCGAGCACCTTCTTCACGTCGCGCGCGATGCGCTTCGACGAGAATTGGAGCAGATGCACGGCCTGATCCGCCTTCTTGCCGCGGATGAGCTGGGCCACGAGATTGAGCTTCTGCCAGCTGATGCGGAGACGCTGGCCCTTGGCCATCGCCTCGTTGTCGCCCAGCCGGCGCGGTGCTTTGGGCTTGCCCATGACTATTCCACCGGCTTCGTTTTGACCGCTTTCTTGTCGGCCGAGTGGCCATGGAAGGTGCGCGTCGGCGCGAACTCGCCGAACTTGTGACCGACCATGTTCTCGGTGACGAGAACCGGGATGAACTTGTGCCCGTTGTGCACGCCGAAGGTGAGACCGACGAACTGCGGCAGGATCGTCGAACGCCGCGACCACATCTTGATCACTTCGTTGCGCCCCGATCCGCGCGCGCGTTCGGCCTTCTTCAGAAGATAGCCGTCGACGAACGGGCCTTTCCAAACCGAGCGAGCCATCGCCCTTACCTCTTACTTCGCTTTGCGGCGACGGATGATGAACTTGTCCGTCTGCTTGTTGTGCCGCGTCTTGTAGCCCTTGGTCGGCTTGCCCCACGGCGTCTGCGGGTGCCGGCCGCCGCGGGTGCGGCCGCCATGCGGATGATCGACCGGGTTCATGGCCTCGCCGCGCGTCTGCGGGCGAATGCCGCGCCACCGGTTGCGCCCCGCCTTGCCGATCTGGCGGTTCTGATGGTCTGCGTTCGACACCGCGCCGATCGTCGCCCAGCAATCCGCGCGCACGACGCGCATCTCGCCGGAGGAGAGCCGGAGCTGGGCCATGCCCTGATCGCGGCCGATGATCTGCGCGTAGGTGCCGGCCGAGCGCGCGATCTGGCCGCCCGCGCCCATCTTCATCTCGATGTTGTGGACGATCGTGCCGACCGGGATGTTGGAGAGCGGGAGCGCGTTGCCCGGCTTGATGTCGGCCTTCTCGCCCGCCTCGACCGTGTCGCCGGCCTGGATCCGCTGCGGGGCGAGGATGTAGGAGAGCGTGCCGTCCTGATACTTCAAGAGCGCGATGAAGGCCGAGCGGTTGGGATCGTATTCGAGCCGCTCGACGCTGGCAGTGCCGCCCTTCCGCCGCTTGAAATCGATGATGCGGTAGCGCTGCTTGTGCCCCGCGCCGCGGTGGCGCGAGGTGATGTGGCCGTGATTGTTGCGTCCGCCGCTCGAGTGAATGCCCTCGGTCAGGAACTTCACCGGGTCGCCCTTGTGGAGCTCCTTGCGGTCGACGAGGATGACGCCGCGCGTGCCGGCCGTGACGGGTTTGAGTTGTCGCAATGCCATGTCGTCAGACTCCCGTCGTCACGTCGATGGTCTGGCCGGGCTCGAGCGTCACGATCGCCTTCTTGTAATCCGAGCGCTGACCGCGCATGCCGCGGAAGAACTTCTTCTTGCCCTGCGTGCGCAGCGTGTTGACGGCCTTCACCTTGACCCCGAACAGGCCCTCGATCGCGGCCTTGATCTCGGGCTTCGACGCCTCGAGCGCCACCTTGAACGTGACCTGATTGTGCTCCGAGCCGCGCGTCGCCTTCTCGGTGATCACCGGCGCGCGCACGATGCGATACATCTCTTCCTTGGTGATGAGCGCCGGTTTCGCCGTCTTCTCCGCGGCCTTCGGCTCTTTCGTGCGCTTCGCGTTCATGCCCGCGCCTCCTGTGCCCGCGCGGCCTCGAGCGTGAGGCCCTTGTGCTTGGTCTTGCCGAGCCGGGCCGCGAGCGTCTTTACCGCTTCTTCGGTCATGACCAGCATGTCGCGGCGCACGATGTCGTAGACGTTGGCGCCCTGCGCCGGCAGCACGATCAAATTCGGAATGTTGCGCGCCGCCTTGGCGAAGCCGCCGTCGATCGCGGCGCCGCCGACGATGAGCGCGTTCGCGGCGCCGAGGCCGGCGAGCTTCTTCCGGAGCTCGGCCGTCTTGGAAGCGGCGAGCGCTCCGTCCTTGACCACGATCAGCTTGCCTTCGGCCTGCTTGACCGAAAGCGCGGTCTTCAAGCCGAGGCTCCTGACCTTCTTCGTCAGCTTGAACGAGAAGTCGCGCGGCTTCGGTCCGAAGATGATGCCGCCGCCGCGGAACTGCGGCGAGCGCAACGAGCCCTGGCGCGCATTGCCGGTGCCCTTCTGCGCGTAGGGCTTCTTGGTCGTGCCCTGCACCTGGCTGATGCCCTTGGTGTTGGCGGTGCCGGCGCGGCGCTTGGCGAGCTGCCAATTGACGACGCGCGCGACGATGTCCGGCCGCGACGGCAAGCCGAACACCGCCTCATCCAGCTCGATCTCGCCGGCGGGCTTGTTGTCGAGATCGACGATCTTGGCCTTGATGCCCATTACTGCTTGGCCTCCGCCCCTTGCTGTGCGGCATCCGCCGCGGGGGCCTTCGGCGCCTCCGCCTTGGCGCGGAGACCCGCGGGCTTCGGCGTGTCCTTGTGCGCGGGAACCTTGGCGGCGTCGGCGATGGTGACGTAGCTGCCTTCGGCGCCGGGCACCGAGCCCTTGACCATGACCAGGCCCTTCGCCGGATCGGTCGCCATCACGATGAGATTCTGCTGCGTGCGCCAGCGCTGGCCCATGTGGCCGGCCATGCGCTTGTTCTTGAACACGCGGCCCGGATCTTGGCGGCCGCCGGTGGCGCCGTGCGAGCGGTGCGAAACCGAAACGCCGTGCGTGGCGCGCAGACCGCCGAAATTGTGCCGCTTCATGGCGCCGGCGAAGCCGCGGCCGACCGTACAGCCGCGCACGTCGACATACTGCCCGACGACGAAGTGGTTGGCGCCGATCTCGGCGCCCACTTCGAGCACCGACTTGTCATCGACGCGGAACTCCATGAGCTCGGCCTTCAACTCGACCTTGGCTTTGGCGAAATATTCGCGCGTCGGCTTGGCCACGTTCTTGGCCTTGGCCTTGCCGATGCCGAGCTGGACGGCGACGTAGCCGTCCTTGTCCTTGGTGCGCACGCCGGTGACCTGCAGGTTCTCGAGCGCGAGCACGGTGACCGGCACGTGCCGTCCGCCGTCGGCGAACATGCGCGTCATGCCGATCTTCCTGGCGATGACTCCGGTACGCATCAGCGGTCTTCCTTGGCGCGAAGCTTGATGTCGACATGGACGCCGGGCGAGAGATCGAGCTTGCCCAACGCGTCGACGGTCTGCGGCGTCGGATCGACGATGTCGATCAGGCGCTTGTGCGTGCGCATCTCGAACTGCTCGCGCGACTTCTTGTCGATGTGCGGCGAGCGCAGCACGGTCACGCGCTGGATCCGCGTCGGCAGCGGGATCGGGCCCCGCACCTGCGCCCCGGTCCGCTTGGCCGTGCTCACGATCTCGCCCGTCGACTGGTCGAGCAGTCGATGATCGTAGGCCTTCAGCCGGATCCTTATCGTCTGATTTTCCATTCACGCACCCAATCGAAATGCCGCCGCTCGTTTTTCGCCGCCCGGCGGCATTTTGAGGCTTCCCTTACTTTATGATCTTGGAGACGACGCCGGCGCCGACGGTTTTGCCGCCCTCGCGGATGGCGAAGCGCAGGCCCTCGTCCATCGCGATCGGCTGGATCAGCTCGACCTCCATCGCGATGTTGTCGCCCGGCATCACCATCTCCGTGCCCTGCGGCAGCTTCACCGACCCCGTCACGTCCGTC
>JBKOUH010000028.1:0-7900 GCA_046723285.1 Pseudomonadota bacterium | reverse complement strand
GCTTCCTTGGTCATGAACGGGCGGATCATCTTCTGGCGCAGATTGGCCATGAACCGCTCGAACTTGGTCGGGTTGTAGACGATCTCGGCGCGGAAGAACGACGGGCAGAGGATCGCCGCGTGCGCGACCTCGCCGCACAGGCCGCAGCCGACGCAGCCCGTGTTCACATGCGCGATCGGGTCTTTCCGGAGCGGGTCCGGATTTTCCTTGATCGTCAGCGACGGGCAGCCCGAGAGGCGGATACAGGAATGGTCGCCCGTGCACACATCCTCGTCGATGCCGAAGCGCTCGCGCGTGGCACGCTTGCCTTCCGCCAGCAGCTTCGCGCGATCGCTGCGCACGCGGCGCTGCTTCGCCAGCATGCACTCGCCCTCGGCGATGATGACCTTCAAGCCCTTCTCGGCGGTGGTGAGCGCTTCCTTGAGCGTATCGACCATTTTCGAGACGCCGTAGGTTCGCACCTTGCGCATCCATTTGACGCCGACGCCGCGCAGCGTGTTCTCGATCGACATGCGCGAGGCACCAAAATCGCCCTTCTTCGGCGAGGAGGGCAGGAACTGCCAGCCGGTCGCCGACGTGTAGCCGTTCTTCATCACGATCAGCACGGAATCGTTCTGGTTGAACACCGCGCTGGCGACGCCGGTGGCGAGGCCGTTATGCCAGAAGCCGCCATCACCCATCATCGAGATCACGCGCTTGCCGAAATTCGGCGCGATGCCCGTCGACGAGGCGAGGCCGAGCCCGTAGCCGACGACCGTCTGGCCGAGGTTGAACGGCGGCAGGGTCGAGAAGGTGTGGCAGCCGATATCGCAGCTCATGTGATGCTTGCCGAGTTCGCGCTCGACAAGCTTGATCGCGCTGAACACGGGCCGCTCGGGGCAGCCGGTGCAGAACGAGGGCGGGCGCGGCGGCACCGGGCCGCCGAGATAGCCGATCGCCTTGCCTTTGATGCTGCCGATGACGGCGGGCCGCGCATGCGCGCGGTCGAGATCGACTCCGGCCGGCTTCACCTGGTCGAGCCACTTGGCGATGCCGTTCTGCACGACGTCGGCGTTGTATTGCCCGCCCATCGGCAGCGGGCCCTTGCCATGGATCTTGGTCTGCACGTCGGCGCGGCGCAGCGCAGTGTTGAGCGCTTGCTCGATGTAGTCGGGGTGGCCTTCCTCGACCATCAGCACGTGCTTCTTGCCGACGCAGAAGCGCACGAACTCCTCGTCGACCAGCGGATAGGTGACGTTGAGGCAATAGATCGGAATCCGCGAATTGCCGTCATTGTCGGCCAGCCCGTAATGCTGCAGCGCGCGGATCACGGTGTTGTAGAGGCCGCCCTGGGTAATGATGCCGACCTCGGCGATGTCGCCTGGGAAGAATTCGTTGAGGTGGTTGTCCTTGATGAACTTGATCGCCGCCGGCATGCGCTGATCGACCTTCAAACGCTCCTGCGCGTAGGTCGAGGGCGTGTTGGCGACTTTCATATAGTCGAATTTCGGGATCTCGATCTTGTGGTTCCCGGACCATTCCGGCACGCGATTGTTGCGCGCCGTGAAGCGGCCCTGCACGTGGCAGGCGAGGATGCGGAGCTGCACGAACACCGGCTCGTTCGACGCTTCCGACAGCTCGAACGCCTTCTCGACGCAATCGACCATCGAGGTGAGGTTCGGGCGCGGATCCATGAGCCAGATCGACGACTTCATCGCGTAGGCGTGGCTGCGCTCCTGGATGATCGAGGCTCCTTCGCCGTAATCCTCGCCGATCACGATCACGGCGCCGCCGGTGACGCCGCAGGACGCGATGTTCGAGAGCGCGTCGGACGCCACGTTGGTGCCGACGGTCGATTTCCAGGTGACGAGGCCGCGGATCGGATAGTGGATCGAGGCCGCAAGCATGGCGGCGGCGCCGGCTTCGTTGGCGCAGATCTCGAGATGTACGCCGTACTGGTCCATGATCTCCTTGGACTCGGAGAGCACGTCGACCAGGTGCGACACCGGCGAGCCCTGATAGCCGCCGACGTAGGAGACGCCCGCCTGAAGCGCCGCTTTGGTGACGGCGAGGATGCCCTCGCCCTCGAAAACGTCGCCTTGGCCCAGCTTGAGGGCCTGCACTTCCTTAGCAAAAGACCGTTCCGCCATCGCCGTTTAGCTCCCACCCATGGCAAAAGCCCTCCGCCCGGCCCCTTCGCTTGGCCCGGCGGTGGACTGTCATTCACAAGACTGATTCTGGGCCTAACGCGCCGTTTTGCAAGGTTAAAGGCCGCATGCCGCACCAGCGCGCGGGCGCTTGCGGCGATGGGATGCCGCCGTTGCAGCATTGGGATAAGGCGTAAGATGCCGCCGCTTCCGGATAGCGCGGCCCGGCTGGCTGCACCATGTCATTGGCGATGAGCGATCTTTTCGACCCCCTGCCCCGGACCGGGCGCGCCGCGCTCGCCCCCGGCGCGGTACTGCTGCGCGGCTTCTGCCGCGAGATCGCGGCTGATTTGCTGGCAGCCATCGAGCGCGTCGCCGCGGCGGCGCCGCTTCGCAATATGGTGACGCCGGGCGGCTATGCGATGTCGGTGGCGATGACGAATTGCGGCGCGGCCGGCTGGATCACCGATCGCACCGGCTACCGTTACGCCCGCAACGACCCCGCAAGCGGGAAGCCGTGGCCCACAATGCCCACTCTCTTCGCCGACGTGGCCGCGCGGGCGGCGGCCGAGGCCGGCTTCCCCGGCTTCGCGCCCGATTCCTGCCTCGTCAACCGCTATGCGCCGGGGACCAAGCTCTCGCTGCACCAGGACAAGAACGAGCGCGACTTCGCGGCGCCGATCGTCTCGGTCTCGCTCGGCCTCCCCGCCACGTTCCTGTTCGGCGGCGCCAAGCGCTCGGATTCGCAACAGCGGATCGCGCTGGTCCATGGCGACGTCGTCGTCTGGGGCGGGCCCGCGCGCCTCGTCTTTCACGGCGTGGCCAAACTCAAGGACGGCGAGCATCCGCTCGCGGGGCCGTGGCGCTTCAATCTCACCTTGCGCAAGGCGCTTTAGCCGTTCGCGGCATTTTCGCCGACATGAGAATTCTTGCTCGCGAACACAAGGATCGGAGTGAATCGCCGCGCTCGATGCCCGATATCGGGGCGAGAAGGCCGGAGGATCCGGCGCGAGACCGCAGGAGACTTGTCATGCACCCCGCATCCACGAACCCGATGTATCCCGTCCGCTTCGCATTCGCGCGGAGCTCGCTCGGAATCGTGCTCGTCGCCGCCACCGACAAAGGCGTGTGCGCCGTTCTTCTCGGCGACGACGCGGCGGCGCTGGAGCGCGAGCTCGCGCAACGCTTCGCCGACGCGCGGCTCGACGTCGGCGACCGGGTGCTCGAGGACTTCACGGCCAAAGTCGTCGAGATCATCGAGGCGCCCGGCAAGGCGCTCGAGCTTCCGCTCGATCCGCGCGGCTCGCCGTTCGAGCTCAAAGTGTGGCAGGCCCTGCGCGGCATCCCGCCCGGCACCACGGCCAGCTATTCCGAGATCGCCGTCGGCGTCGGCGCGCCAAAGGAGGCCTATGCCGTCGGCGCCGCATGCGCGGCCAACATGATCGCGGTCGCGATCCCCTGCCACCGGGTCGTGCGCAAAAACGGCGGGCTCGCCGGCTATCGCTGGGGCTTCAAGCGGAAGCGCGCGCTGCTCGCGCGGGAAGGCGCGCAATGACCGCACGCCGCCTGACGACGACCGTCCCCTCGGTCGCAGCGCGCGTGGCCGCGGCCAATTGGGAACATATCGTCGGCGAACTTGACGCACGCGGCGCAGCCACGACCGGCCCGCTGCTCGACCCTGCCGAATGCCGCGCGCTCGCAGCACTCTATGCCGGCGAAACCGGTTTCCGCAGCCGCGTGGTGATGGCGCGGCACGGCTTCGGCCGGGGCGAATACAAATACTTCTCCTATCCGCTGCCGCCGCTCGTCGCCGAACTGCGGAAGGCGCTCTATCCGCGCCTGGCGCCGGTCGCGCGGCGCTGGTACGCGGCGATGGCGCGCGAAAGCGAGATTCCGCCGACGCTCGACGCCTATCTGAAGCGCTGCCATGACGCCGGGCAGGCGCGCCCGACGCCGCTGCTGCTGCGCTACGGCGCCGGTGACTACAACTGCCTCCACCAGGATCTCTACGGCGAGCTCGCGTTTCCGCTCCAGGCGACGATCCTGCTCTCGGCGCCGGGCCAGGATTTCGCGGGCGGCGAGTTCGTCCTCGTCGAGCAGCGCCCGCGCATGCAATCGCGGCCCGAAGTAGTGCCGCTCGCGCAGGGCGAGACCGTGATCTTCGCCGTCAACGAGCGCCCGGTGACGGGAAAGCGCGGCGTCTATCGCGTCAAGATGCGCCACGGCGTGAGCCGCATCCGTTCCGGCGAGCGGCTCACGCTCGGCGTGATTTTCCATGATGCGCGGTAGGAGTCTTGATTGGAGAACAAGACGTCGTTCTTTCTTGTCGTCCCCACGAACGCGCAGGGCTGTCCGGGGAAATTCGCGCGGCGCGTGCGGAAAATAGCATCGGCTTTGGGATTGCAGCGTGCCCGACGAGATCGGGACTTCGTTTTTATTTGTCGTCCCCGCGAAAGCGGGGACCCATGCTGACGCCCGCAATCCGATCGAACGTCCCGAACCGCGGCGGCGCCGGCCGCTGGAAATACAGGGCATTCCTGCGCACATCCGTCGGCGGAGAGGTTGGTCCCCCCTTTCGCGGGGACGACAAGATTGGTGCAAATCATACTTTCCGGGCAGCGCTGCGCGATTGGGGATGATAACAAGCGCTGAGCCAGGTTTCGTCACGCCGCCTTCCGGCGCGCCTCCTGCTCCTGGTAGAGCGCGAGTTCCTCGGCGAGAGCCTTGGCCACGCTCGGGCGCTTCAGCATGCGCTGATAGTAGGCGAGTACGGACGGCCACGGCGCGAGATCGATGCCGGAGGCGCGCGACCAGTTGAGCACGGTCGTGAGGTACGCGTCGGCGATGCTGAAACCGTCGAGCAAGAAGTCGTTATGCTCGAGACGGTGCTCGAGCACCGCGAAGCGCGCGGGCACCATCTTCCGTGCGAATTCCTTGGCTCCTTCGGGCGCGTCGCGCACCAGCAGCGGGATGTAGACGGCCTTGTGCAGCTCGGTGGCGACGAAGCTCAGCCATTGCTGGAGGCGCGCACGCTCGCGCCCCGGCGGCGGGGCGAGGCGGGCCGACGGATAACGGTCGGCGACGTATTGCAGGATCGCCTGATTCTCGAACAGCAAGTCATTGCCCTCGAGGCGCAGCGCCGGCACCTGCCCGAGCGGATTGATCGCAAGGTAGTCGCCGCCCTCGCCGGTGCGCTTCGTGCGCGTGTCGACATACGTGAATTTCGTGTCGGCGCCGGCGCCCGCCTCGTAGAGCGCGATGCGCGTCGCCATCGAACAGGCGAGCGGCCCGAAATAGAGCTCCATGACATCCTCCGTCATTGATTTTTGTACCGTATCGCATATAAATACGATGCGCCAACGACTTTAATGCGAGATGGTACAAAAATCTGTCAGCAGGAAGAAGCGCGGACGCCCGCCCGCCTACGATGCGAAAACGGCGCTGACGCGCGCGATGGAGGCGTTCTGGGATGCCGGCTATGCGGCGACCTCACTCGACGATCTCGCCGCCGCCACCGGCATGAACCGGCCGAGCCTCTACGGCGCGTTCGGCGACAAGCGCGCGCTCTATCTGAAAACGCTCGAGCATTACGGCGCCGGCGGGCAGCTGAAAGCAGCGCTCGCCGCCGCGGTGCCGCTGCGCGACGCACTCGGCCACGTCTACGACCTTGCGATCAAGCTTTATCTTTCCGGAAAGCATGGCGCGCGCGGGTGCTTCCTCATCAACACAGCGGCCACCGAGTCGGTGAAGAGCCCCGAAGTGCGGGCAATGTTCGCGGCCCAGCTCCGTGAGCTCGACGACGTCTTCGCGGCGCGCATGCGCCGCGCCATGGCCGAAGGCGAACTGCCGGCCGATGCGGATCCGGCCGCGCTGGCCATGCTTGCCTCGGCGGTCTTGCACTCGCTGGCGCTGCGCTCGCGCGCCGGCGATTCGCGCGCGGCGCTCGAGGCCATCGCCGAGGCGGGCATCGCAGCGATCTGCCGCGTCGTCATGCGCGGGCCACGGCACGCCGGACGACGGGCGCAATAGTCGATGGGCAGGACGAATCTGAGGCAGCCCTGGCAACCCGGCGATTCACCTTCGCGCGAACCGGCGTCATGACGACGCTGCCGGCACTTGAAAAGAACAAACGAACAACTAACTGAATGCGGTTTGCCGAGGCCCGGCTGCCGAAGGGCGACGGCTACGACGCTTCCGATGTTTGGGAATGTTCACGAATGTTAAGTCTTCAGGGGGAGGGGGTGGCCTGGCGCGTCCGTTGGCACGGCTCGGCGCGCCTTGCATAGTAACTCTCTTGCGAAACGAAAAAGATCGCACGGAGGACTCGCCTTGAACGTCGCCGCGTTTCTGCATCGCAGTGCCCTGCTCTGGCCGGAGCGCCCTGCCCTCGCCTTCGGCACCCGCGCCGTCGCCACCTATCGCGACATGGCGCGGCAGGCGGCAACTCTCGCGCGCAACCTCCGCGCCCGCCTCGGCTTGGCGCCCGGCGACCGCGCCGCGATCGTGATGACCAACTGCCCCGAATACATGGTGGTGAAATACGCGCTCTGGCACGCCGGCCTTTGCGCCGTGCCCGCCAACGCCAAGCTGCATCGGAAGGAATTCCAATACATCCTCGAGAACTCGGGCGCCAAGGCGCTGTTCGTCAACGCCGCGATGGAAAGCGCGCTTTCAGGCATCGAACGCGAGGTGCCGAGCCTCAAGCACGTCATGTCGGTTTCGGGCCAAGAGTGGCGGAAACTGCTCGAAGGCGAGGCCATGCCGATGGCCGAGGTGGCGCCCGACGATCCGGCTTGGCTCTTCTATACCAGCGGCACGACGGGCCGGCCGAAGGGGGCGACGCTCACGCATCGCAATCTCGTGGCGATGACGATGAACTACTTTGCCGATGTCGACGCGATCGCGCCCGGCGACTGCATCATCCATTCGGCGCCGATGTCGCACGGCTCGGGCGTCTACGGCATGCCGCACGTGGCGCGCGGCGCCTGCCAGGTGACGCCCGAAAGCGGCCATTTCGATCCCGCCGAGACAGTGGAGCTCGTCAATCGCTTGCCCGGCGCCACGTTCTTCTTCGCGCCGACGATGGTCGTGCGCCTGTTGCAGAGCCCGGCGCTCGATAAACTGGCGCTCGAAAACTTGAAGACCATCGTCTATGGTGGCGGGCCGATGTATGTCGCCGATCTCGTCAAAGGCCTCGAACGCCTCGGCCCAAAATTCGTGCAGATCTACGGCCAAGGCGAAGCGCCGATGACGATCACCGGCCTTTCGCGCGCGCAGCACATGGAGAAGCAGCATCCGCGCTATTTGGAGCGCTTGGGCTCGGCCGGCGTCGCGCGCACGGACGTGGAAGTGAGGGTATTCGACGCCGAGGACCGCGAGCTGCCGGCAGGCGAGATCGGCGAGATCGTCTGCCGCGGCGACGTGATCATGAAAGGCTACTGGAACAATCCCGAAGCCACCGCGAAAACCTTGAAAGGCGGCTGGCTGCACACCGGCGACATGGGCAGCTTCGACGAGGACGGCTTCCTCACCCTGAAGGACCGCTCCAAGGACATGATCATCTCGGGCGGCTCCAACATCTATCCGCGCGAGATCGAGGAGGTGCTGCTGAAGCACCCCGACGTGCTCGAATGCTCGGTGATCGGCCGTCCGCATCCCGATTGGGGCGAGGAAGTGCTCGCCTATGTCGTCGCCAAGCCCGGCGCCGGCGTCGACGACAAGGCGCTCGACAAGCTCTGCCTCGACAACATCGCCCGCTTCAAGCGGCCCAAAGG
>JBKOUH010000345.1:0-5912 GCA_046723285.1 Pseudomonadota bacterium | reverse complement strand
GCATCGGCCTCGGCCTGCCGCTGGCGAAATCGCTGACCCAGCTGCTCGGCGGCAAGCTCACGATCGAGAGCGCGCGCGGCCAGGGTACCACCGTCGCGATGCGCTTCTCCGCCGAAAGCATGCGCGAGCGCCCGTTCGAATGGTCCAAGCCGCCCGACCGCATGGCCGAACGCGCGCGGCGGTTCGCCGAGAAGCAGGGTCAGGGCGCGGAGTAGAGCGTCCGCCCCTACGCTGCCGCCAATCTTGCAAGCGCGTCCGAGATCTTGCTCTTCGCGGCCGCGGCTTCGTCGCGGCGCTCGCGCTGCTCTTCCACGACTTCGGGCGGGGCCTTGGCGACGAAGCTTTCGTTGCCGAGCTTGGCATCGATCGACTTGATCGCCGCTTCGAGCCGCTTCAGCTCCTTGTCGAGCCGCGCGCGCTCTTGCGCCAAGTCGATCACGTCGGCGAGCAGCAGGATCAGCGCCGCCTCGTCGAGCACAATTTGAACCGCACCCTTCGGCGCCTCGGCCGCGGGCTGGATCGAGGAAAGCCGCGCCAAGGTCGACGCGATCTCGCGATAGCGCGCGAGGCGCTCCGTCGTCACGCCCGACGCGCCCTTGATCAGCAGCGGAATTTTCGCCGCCACCGGCACGTTCATCTCCGAGCGCACGGCGCGGATCTCCGAGATCAGGCGCACGAGCCAGCCGAGCTCGGCCTCGGCCGCCGCATCGACGAGCGCGTCGGAGAACTCGGGCCAGCGCGCCACGATCAAGAGCCCCTGCCCGCCGGTCTTCTCCCACAGCTCCTCGGTCACGAACGGCATCGCCGGGTGCAGGAGGTGCAGCGACTGGTGCAGCACCCAGAGCGCCGTCGCGCGCGTCTCGGCCTTGGCCGCCTCGTCCGTGCCCTGGAGAATCGGCTTGATGAATTCGAGATACCAATCGCAGAACGTGCTCCAGACGAACTGGTAGCAGGCGTTGGCGGAATCGTTGAAGCGGAACTCCTCGATCGCGCGCGTCACTTCGCGCCCCGCCTTCGCGAGCGCGGAAACAATCCAGCGGTTGACCGTGAGCTTGTTCGCCGCCGGATCGAAGCCGGGCGCATAGCGGCACTGGTTCATCTCGCAGAAGCGGGCGGCGTTCCAGATCTTGGTCGCGAAGTTGCGGTAACCTTCGAGCCGGCCTTCGGACATCTTCACGTCGCGGCCCTGCGCGCAGAGCGCCGTCAGCGTGAAGCGCAGCGCGTCGGCGCCGAATTTGTCGATGAGGTCGAGCGGGTCGAGGATGTTGCCCTTCGACTTCGACATCTTCTGGCCCTTGGCGTCGCGCACCAGGCCGTGCAGAAACACGTGATGGAACGGCACTTCCTTCATGAAGTGCTGGCCCATCATCATCATGCGCGCGACCCAGAAGAACAGGATGTCCCAGCCGGTCACGAGCACGTCGGTCGGGTAATAGCGCGCGAGCTCGGGCGTCTGTTCGGGCCAGCCGAGCGTCGAGAACGGCCAGAGTGCCGAGGAGAACCACGTGTCGAGCACGGCGGGATCGCGCGTCAGCGGCACGTCGCGGCCGAAGTGCGTCTTCGCCTGCGCCGCCGCGCCGGCCTCGTCGTAGTCGACGAACACAGTGCCGTCTTCGGCGTACCAGGCCGGGATCTGGTGGCCCCACCAAATTTGCCGCGAGATGCTCCAGGGCTGGATGTTCTCCATCCAGTGGAAGAACGTCTTCTCGAGGCTCTCGGGCACGAGCTTGATGCGCCCGTCGCGCACCGCGGCGATGGGCCCGGCGGCGAGCGTCTTGGCGTCGGCATACCACTGCACCGTCAGCCACGGCTCGAGCGCCACGCCCGAGCGGTCGCCATGCGGCACCGTGTGCGTGTGCGGCTCGATCTTCTCGACCAGGCCCTCGGCCTCGAGCGCGGCCACCACGCGCTTCCGCGCCTCGAAGCGGTCGAGGCCGCGGAACGGCGCCGGCACCGCGTCGTTGAGCCGCGCGTCGGCGGTCAGGATGTTGATCGCTTCGAGCTTGTGGCGCTTGCCGACCTCGAAGTCGTTGAAATCGTGCGCGGGCGTGATCTTCACCGCGCCCGACCCTTGCTCGGGATCGGCGTATGCGTCGGCGACGATCGGGATGCGGCGGCCGACCAGCGGCAGGATCGCGTGCCGGCCGACGAGGTGCTTGTAGCGCTCGTCCGAAGGATGCACGGCCACGCCGGTGTCGCCGAGCATGGTCTCGGGCCGCGTCGTGGCGACGACGATGAATTCGCCCGGCTTACCCTCGAGCGGATACTTGAAGTGCCAGAGCTGGCCCTTCACCTCGCGCTGCTCGACCTCGAGGTCGGAGATCGCGGTCTGGAGCCGCGGATCCCAGTTGACGAGGCGCTTGTCGCGATAGATGAGGCCGGCGCGGTGGAGCTCGACGAACACTTTGAGCACGGCGGCCGAGAGGCCTTCGTCCATCGTGAAGCGCTCGCGGCTCCAATCGGCCGAGGCGCCGAGGCGGCGGAGCTGCTTCAGGATCGTGCCGCCCGATATCTTCCGCCACTCCCAGACGCGGGCCACGAATTCGTCGCGGCCGATGAGCTTCAAATTGCTCGGCGCCGGTGCCGTGCTCTTGCCGACCGACTGCAGCTTCAGCTTGTCGTCGGCCTCGGCCACGCCGCCGCGCGCGAGCGCGATGCCCTGCTCGGCGAGCTGGCGCTCGACGACCATCTGCGTCGCGATGCCGGCGTGGTCGGTGCCCGGCTGCCAGAGCACGTCGCGCCCGGTCATGCGCCGGTAGCGCACGAGGCTGTCCTGGAGCGTGTTGTTGAGCGCGTGGCCGATGTGGAGGCGGCCCGTAACGTTGGGCGGCGGGATCACGATGGTGAACGGACGGGTCTGGGGATCGCGGCGCGGCTTGAACGCGCCCGCCTCCTCCCAACGCGCATATTGCCGGGCCTCCACGGCCTCGGGGCTGAACCGGTTCTCGAGCATGATGTGGCGCTGCAAAAAACGAGCGCCGAACATAGTCAGCCGAGGCGGTGCGTCAACCGGGTGGGGGGGGGCGTCTCGTGTGGGACCGCGCGCCTCCAGGCGCGCCCTTCGGTGTGTTGGAACGATGCGGGCCTGGAGGCCCGCGGTCCCACAGCAACCCCGGCTAGTTCCCGGCGAGGCGCTGGAAGAGGCTGCGGATCTCGCTCTTGACGCGATCGTCGACGAGGCGCGAGACGTTCTGCGTCTGGCTCTGCAGCTGCTGCGTGACCGCGGCCGTCACTTGCTGGCTCACGGATCGCGCGATCTGCTGGTTGACCGCGGACGCCACCTGCTGCTTCACCGCGGCCGTCACCTTCTCCTCGACCGCGGCGGCGAGGCGCGCATCGACATGGGCGCCGACGCGATCCTCGATATAGGGGCCGAGAGTGGTTTCGACGTTCTGGTGGATGCGCTGGTCGACCGCCTGCGGCAGCGTCGCCGCCACCGATTGATCGACGCGCTGCTGCACGAGCGTGGCGAGCTGCTGCTCGATCATGCCGGCGAGATTGGCATCGAGCCAGGAGCGAATGACGGGTTCGGCGGCGGCGCCGACGGCCGCGCGGATCTGATCGTCGGAGAGCGCGGGCGGAATGGGCGGCGGTACCGGGGCCATCGGCATCGGCGCCATCGCGGCCGGCGGCATCGGGGCGGGCTGCTGCGCGAACGCCGCGGGCACATAGGGATCCTGCGGCGCGAATGCTTGCGGCGCCGCCGGCGCTGCGTAAACCGGAGGCGGCGGCGGCGTTTGCGCGCTCATGTCGAGCTCGGTCGCGACCGATCCGACGGGAACTTGGCCGAAATTGCCGTTGGCGTCCTGCGGCTGCGGCGCGTAGCCCGACTGTGCGAGCTCGGCGAAGGCCGAACCGGCGGTGTGGCGGCGCTTGAACACGCGGCGGCTGGGCGAATCCTCGGAGAGCGTCGGCGGAAGCGGCGCGAGGGTCGATTCCTGGGCGCGGGCGCGGCGCGACGGTGTATCGGTTGATGCAAATCCTGCGGGCTGCAGTGGCGGCGGAGAGGCAAAAGGTGCCGGCGCGACCGGCGCGGGCGTGAAACTCGGAGCGTGCGGCTCGGCGCCGGGTCCCGGCGGCGGAGCACGGCGCGAAAAGCCGCTATAAGCCACGGTCTGCTGCTCGACCCCGGGCGCGAAGCCCTGCGGCTGGCCCTGCGGTGGCGCGGCGCGGCCGTCCGGCGCGATCGTCACGACTGAACCATCGGCCGCGACCATGTTGGTGAGATCGAGAACCATCTCGCCGGCTTCGCCGCTCGGCGGAGCGTGGAGCGCGGGCGCCTCGGCCGCGACGCGCGGACGCGGCGTACGGCTCGGCTCGGCCGGACGCTGCGGCATCGGAGCCGGCGCGGGGCGCGAGCGTCCCGCTTCGTCCTCGGCGATAATCCGGCGGATGGAGGCCAGGATTTCCTCCATCGACGGTTCTTGGCTTTTGCCCGCTTCGCTCATCGTTGTCTTCCCGCCCAAAAACGGTTCTGTACCGAATCTATTTAACATCGGTTCAGACACGCTAGATAGGTTCGGTAAACTAAGAGTTAACGGGGCGTGCCTACGTGGCGCAATACTCCGTATGTACTAAGTAAATCCAGCCCAATTACTTGCCCGCCTGCGGCCGTGGCGGCTGAGACGAGCTCGTCGCCCCCGGGTTGGGCGGCGCTCCCGGCTTGGGCGGCGGCGCGCCCATCGAGGGTCCGGTGCCGATCGGCAAGTACTTGATCGCCCGATAATAGGCGGTAGCGTCGTAAATCAGGACCGGCAACCTCAGATCGACGGCGGTCAGCTTGCCCATGGCTTGGGCCACCTGATAGCTGGCGACGATCATGTCGCGCCGGGCGGACACCAGGCTCACCTGCGAATCGAGCAGGGTCTGCTGGGCCGTGAGCACGTCGAGGACGGTCCGGAGGCCGGCTTGGTTTTCCTGGCGCACGCCCTCCAAGGCCACGCCGTTGGCGCGGGATTGCGCCTGGAACGAGGCCACGCTGGCGCGGGCCGCCTGCAGCGTCTGCCAGGCGCGCGTCGCCAGCTCCTCGACCGAGCGGCGCGCCTGGGCGAGGTCGTTGCCGCGCTGGAAGACAGTCTGCTTGGCCGCGCGCACCTTCGAATAGGTCGCGCCCGATTCATAGAGCGGTACCGTCAGCGTGACCGTCAGGGAAGCGCTGTCGACGCGCCGGTCGGGTATTGCGCTTTGATCGTAGCTTCGGCTTAGAGATCCGTTGAGGTTGATCTGCGGGAGTAGACCGCTAATTGTCGAGCGCACGTTGTGGCGCGCGGCGAATTCATCGTAGGTCGCGGCGATAATTGTAGGATTCGTCGATTTCGCGGTCGCCAGCAGGAAGCCGAACTGGGCCGGCAGGAAGGCCGGTGGGCGTGGCTCGCTGAGGCGCTGCGGGGCGTGCCCGACGAGATTCGTATAGTTCGCCTTGGAGCTCTCGTAGTTGCCGACCGCGAGCACGCGCTGCGCCTCGGCGCCGGCCACGGCCGCTTCGGCCTGCGCCACGTCGGTGCGGGTCACCTCGCCGACGTTGAAGCGGTCGCGCACCGCCTGCAGTTGCCGCTGCAGCACGCCCACGTTGTTGGCACGCAGCCGCACGATGGCCTCGTCGCGCACCACGTTCATGTACGCGGTCACCACTTGGAAGAAGATGTCCTGCTCGGTGTTGTGAAGGCGCGCACGCGTGGCGCGGATCGTGGCCTCGGCACGCTTAACCTCAGCATACTCTTTGCCGCCTTGATAAATCGGCTGAGTCAGTTGCAGTTGCATCGACCGCGGCCGGCCGTCAGAGAGAGTCCGGTTCCCTGGTCCCGGATTGGTCTCGTTGATGCTCCGCGCCGTTGCATATCCCGCGCTGAGTGTCGCGTTAACGCTTGGCCGAAAGAGCGAGATCGCCTGCGCAATCTGCTCGTCGATCGAGC
>JBKOUH010000182.1:0-4966 GCA_046723285.1 Pseudomonadota bacterium | reverse complement strand
GAAGAAGGGCGCGTGGCGCATCTCGATCGCCACGTAGAGCACCTTGTAGAGCGCGAAGAAGACCGGGATCTGCAGAACAATCGGCAGGCACCCCGCCGCCGGATTGATGCGCTCCTTCTTGTAGAGCTTCATCATCTCCTGGTTCAGCATCGCCTTGTCCTGCGCATAACGCTCGCGCAGGCGCTGAATTTCGGGCTGAAGCTTCTTCATCTGGCTCATGCTCTTGTAGCTCTTGTTCGCCAGCGGGAAGAACAGCGTCTTGACCAGGATAGTGAGGATCATGATGGCGATGCCGAAATTCCCGACATGGCCGTAGATCCATTTGATCGCGAACAGGAACGGCTTAGTGAAGAACCAGAACCACCCGAAATCGATTGCCCAATCGAACTTTTCGACTTTGAGCGTCTCGCCGTAGCTCCTGAGCACGTCCACTTCCTTGGCGCCAGTGAAGACGCGGTGCACGGCCTCGGTCTTGCCGCCCGGCGCGATCGTGCGCGCATCGCCGACATAGAAGGCGTTGTAGGTGTCGGCGGCCTTGTCGTAGCTGTAGGCGGCGCGCTGCTGCTTGTCCTGCTGCGGAATCAGCGCCACCAGCATGTAGTGATCGGTGAAGCCGAGCCAGCCGCCGAAGCTTGGCTGGTCGAGGCCGGCCTCGCGGATGTCCTTGTAGCTCGGATCGTTGATGGTGCCGCCGCTTTCGGCGCTCTTGCGGAAAACCGCGATCGGGCCTTCGTGCAGGATGAAGAAGCCGAGCGTCTTCGGTTCGCCGACGAGCCGCGCAAGCGAGTAGGGCTCCAATTGCACCGGCTCGATGCCGATGTTCTCGACCGTCTCCTGCACCGTGACGAGGTAGTGGTCGTCGATGTCGAAGCGGCGGCTGAACTTCAAGCCTTGCGGATTGGTCCAGGTGAGAGTCACGGGCTTCCCCGTCTGGAGCGGGCCGCCCGTGGCCTGCCACAGCGTGTTCTCGTCCGGCAGCGTGACGGGCTTGCTGCCCGCTGCCGGCCGCCAGCCGAACAGCACGTAATAGGCCTTGCCCTTGCCGGCTTCGGCCGGGGTCAAGAGGTGGAGGTTCGGGCTATCCTTCTTCACCGTTTCGCGATAGTCGCGCAGCGTCACGTCGTCGAGCAGCCCGCCTTTCAGCGAGATCGAGCCGGTGATGCGCTTGGCGTCGATGGCGACGCGCGGGCCCTTTAGCAAGTCCTCGCGCGCGACGGTTTTGGGCGGACCCGCGGGCGGAACCGTGGCCGGAGTCGGCGGCTGCGTGCCGGGCGGAGTCGTGGCGGGCGGCGTCGTGGGGCCCGGCGTCGCCGGCGTGGTCGTGGAGGGCGTTCCCGGCTGCGTCGTTTGCTGGCCTTGCGGCGGCGCCGTTCGCTGCGGCGGCGAGATCACCAGCTGAAACAGCAGGATGATCGCGACCGACAGCACGATGGCGAGAATCAGATTCTTCTGGTCGCCCATGGAGTCTCGCTAAGGCTAACGGTCGCGCCCGGCCGGAGCGGCGGGCGGCACGGGGCCGGTCGGCGGTACAGGGCCCGTGCGTGGCACAGGGTCGTAGCCCGCCGCGGCAAAAGGATGGCAACGCAGGAAGCGGCGGAGGGCGAGCCACCCGCCCTTCAACCCGCCGTGCTGCTCGAGCGCCTCCATCGCGTAGTGCGAGCAGGTCGGCAGGAAGCGGCACTGGCGGCCGAGCAGCGGCGAGAGCGTGAGCTGATAGACACGCACGAGGCCGCGAAAAAGATGCGCGAGCGGACTCATGCGGCGGCCTCGGCGCGCTCTAGCAGCCGAAGGCGCTTCAGCGCGAAGCGCAGGTCCTTGCGCAAGTCGGCGAAATCGCGCGTCGCGGTTTCGGCGCGCGCGATCACGACGTAGTCGTAGCCGGGCGCGGCCTCGTTCGCGATCACCTCGCGCGCGAGCGCCTTCAAGCGCCGGCGCGCGCGATTGCGGACGACGGCACCGCCCACTTTCTTGCTCGCCGTGAAGCCGACGCGGATCGTTTGCGCTTCGCTCACATTTGCTCCGGACTGGACCGCCCCAATGGCGCCATCTTGGGCGCCGCGAGGACAGGCCTGCAGAACCAGCCCGGCCGTCGCCCATTTCGCCCCGCGGCCGGCGACGCGCAAGAAATCCGCCCGCCGCGCGAGTGTAATGAGCGCCCGCCGGGCGCCGGCCATCTTAGTGCGTCAGCCGCTTGCGGCCCTTGGCGCGGCGGCGCGAGAGCACCTTGCGCCCGCCCAAGGTGGCCATGCGCGCGCGAAAGCCGTGGCGGCGCTTGCGGATCAGTTTGCTCGGTTGATAGGTACGTTTCGGCACGGGAACACTCCGAATGGCGGGGATATAGGGACCCGCGCCCACAACGAAAACAGCCGTTCACCCCCGCTGGTTCGGGCGATGGGCGATCCGGTTTCGTGGGAAACGCGCTAGGCGGCGCCTCTATACGAGGGCCGCTTCGGCCAAGTCAATGCGGCCAGAGGTGTCCGAGGACGCCGCCGGCCGCGGCTAAAGGGGCCAGGGCCAATGGGTTAAGGCCGTCCTCCCGGCGACTGGTCTTGCCTTCTTGGCGCTGCAGCGTCACGCGAGCGTGAACCGGCGTCGCCGAAGCTTCATTCCTGCAGGAGCCGGCGCGCGTGCTAGCGTGGCCGCAAGACGGGGGGCTTTGCGGTAAATAGAGAAGACGACGCCATGTCCGCCGATCCTGCCGCCCCGACCGAGCTTCCGCCGCGCCGCAAGCCGCTCTGGCTCCGCGCGCTGCCGCTCGCGCTTTTGTGCGGCGGTCTCGTGGCTTTCTTCGCGGTCGGCTGGCACCGCTACATCTCGTTCGACATGATCCGCATCCACCGCGAGATGTTGATGGAGTGGGTCGGCCGCTGGGGCCTGCTGGCGGGCCTCGCCTACATCGCGGGCTACGCGCTGATGGCGGCGTTCTCGATCCCGGGCGGGGCGCTGGCCACGATCGTCGGCGGCTATCTCTTCGGCCTCTGGCTCGGCGTTTGCGCGAGCGTCATCGGCGCCACGCTCGGCGCCATCGCCGTGTTCCTCGCCGCCCGCACCGCGCTCGGCGATTTCCTCCGCGCCAAGGCCGGTTCGGGCCTCCGCCGCATGGAGGACGGCTTTCGCCAGAACGCGTTCAGCTACCTTCTCGTGCTGCGCCTGGTGCCGATCTTTCCGTTCTGGCTCGTGAACCTCGTGCCGGCCTTCTGCGGCGTATCGCTCCGCACCTACGCGCTGGCGACGCTGATCGGCATCGTGCCCGGTAGCTTCGTGTTCTCGAGCGTCGGCAACGGCCTCGGCGCGCTGCTCGACCGCGGCGAGACCCCCGACCTCATGATCGTGTTCCAGTGGGAGATCCTGCTGCCGATCCTGGGTCTCGCGCTACTGGCGCTGCTGCCGATCCTGGTGCGCAAATTGCTGGCACGGCGCGCATCGCGCGCCGACGCGCGGCGCCCGGCCGAGTGACGCGGGCGGCGGCTGCCCCTATATACACGGCGTCCTGAGGAGCTGGGATGCCCGCCGCAGCCACCCGCCTGCCGTCGATCCGCCGCAGCCTGACAACGCGGCTGCTGCTGTGGACGATCGTCTTCGTGATGGTGGCCGAGGTGCTGATCTACGTGCCTTCGATCGCGCGCTATCGCGTGCAGACGCTGCGCGACACCATCGCCGACGCGCATCTCGCCACGCTCGCCATCGACGCCGCGACCGAAGCCAACACCGCGATCAGCCCCGAGCTCGTCGACAAGCTGCTCGGCCATGCCCGCTCGCAGGCCGTGATCCGCTACCAGGACGGGCAGCCCCGGCGCGTGGCACTCGGCGAAGTGCCCGAGCAGGCCGACGCCACCTACGATCTCCGCACCGCCAACTTCTTCGGCCTGATCTGGGATGCATTCGCGACGCTCGTGGTGCCGAAGGATGGCACCGTCCGCGTCATCGATTATTCGCCGCAGGACGGACGCGTGCTGCTCGAAGTGTTCATCTCCGAGGCGCCGTTGCGCCAGGGGATGATCTCCTATTCGAGCCGCATCCTCGTGCTGTCGGTGATCATCTCGATCTTCGCGGCCTGCCTCGTCTATCTCTCGCTGCACTGGCTCCTGGTGCGGCCGCTGCGGCGCCTGACCGAGAACATGGCGACGTTCCGCGATTCGCCCGAGGACACGGCGCGCCTGATGCGGCCCTCGGGGCGCGGCGACGAGCTGGGCTTCGCCGAGCGCGAGCTGCGCGACATGCAGTTGGGCCTCCGCGCCGCGCTGCGCCAGCGCGAGCATCTGGCCGCGCTCGGCACCGCCGTCACCAAGATCAACCACGATCTCCGGAACGCGCTCTCCTCGGCCCAGCTCGTCTCCGACCGCATCGCCGACAGCGCCGATCCCGGCGTGCGACGCGTGGCGCCGACGCTCGTGCGCGCGATCGACCGCGCGGTCGATCTCTGCGCGCAGACGCTCGAATATGCGCGCGGACAGGAGCACGAGCTTCAGATCGCGCCGTTCGATTTCGCGGCGCTGGTCGACGAGACGATCACGGCGCTCGCGCCGGCCGCGCCGAACGCGAAGCTCGTGAACGCCGTGCCGCGACCGTTCACGCTCAACGCCGACCGCGCCGAGTTCGAGCGCATCGCGATGAATCTCTTGCGCAACGCCGCGCAATCCGGCGCCAAGACGGTGACCGTGAGCGCCGCGCGGCCGCTGCCCTCGGGCATGGCGGGCGCCGTCATCGACGTCGTCGACGACGGCCCCGGCCTGCCGCAGGACGTGCGCCAGCGCCTGTTCGAGCCGTTCGCCGCCGGTCGCAAGGGTGGCACCGGCCTCGGCCTCGCCATCGTGCGCGATCTCGTGCACGCGCATAGCGGCAGCGTGCAGCTGGTGGACACCGCCCCGGGTGCAGTCGCCGAGGCGGGCGCGCATTTCCGCATCGAGCTGCCCCGGGCCTAAGCATGGGGGCAGCGATCAAAACCGTGCGCGCCGTGGCCGAGCTG
>JBKOUH010000137.1:0-5475 GCA_046723285.1 Pseudomonadota bacterium | reverse complement strand
GATTGATTGCGGCAAAGTGGACCGGAGCGCCCGGCAAGTCAAGCGTTTCGCCGCAGAGGCGCGATTATTTGTTAGCAAAATCAAATGGTTATTAGAACAGCCTGGGCCGACGCGAAAAAAGTTCCATTGTGGCGGCACTATTTTTTGCGGACTTTGCGGCGCCCGTTATCCGCGTCCAAGGTCGGCCGACGAGTTCTCTCTTGCATACGTCGGCCCGCGTCATCGCGTCTTCGATGGCGCCTAGTGATCCAGATAGCTGGCAATGAGCATCGCCGAGAAGCCGAGCACATTGATCGCCCACGCGACGGTCAGCCAGCGGGCGAGCATGGCCCAGGCGTCGCGCTCGATGCCAAAGTGCTCCTTCTCAATATTGAACGCGCAGCGCCAAATGCTGACCACGATCCAAAGCGTATAAGCGGCTCCCGCGACAAGGGCAGCCGCCAGCACCGGTAGCGTGATCCAGCCGCTCAGGGCGGGAACGGCGATGAGGGCGGTGAGAACGGCGCTGCCGAGCACGCCGTAAAGCCAATAGACGCGCCACAGCGGTGTCTCGCCGCGCCAATTCCGCAGTAGGAAGAGATCGGACATCGTCACCTCCCGGAAGCTTGGGGCCGTAAGAGGTAGCTTGGGCCTGAAAAGGCCGCTGCCGCCAGCCGGTGCAACGCCGCAGGTGCGCAACCGCAGGGCGGAGCCGAGACGGGCCCGGCGCCATCACGGCGGCCCCTCGAGCGCCGCGCGCGCGGTAAAGGCTCGGCGCACACCGCGCAAGATCGTGAGCGACAAGCCCGCCGCCGTCGCGAGCCAAGCGAGAAGCGCGATGACGATGAAGACATGCGGGATCACGACCAGGAACGGCAGATCGAGCGCTTGCGACAGCCGTAGGGTCCCGGTCGTGTACATCCCGAGCGGAAAGACGAGGCCCCAGAACTGGGGATCGTAGCGAAGCGGATGGCGCCGCACCGCGTGGCGCCACACCATGAGCGCGAGCAGCAGCGGGATCCACCAGGTCGCCGCGGTCCAGAAGAACAGCGTGAAGCCCTTCAGGAACGGCACGATCTCGCCGAGCAGCGGCGCGCCGCCGGCATTCAGGATCAGGGTCGAGCCGGCGAGGGTGGTGATCGCAACGGCGCCCATGTTGATCCAGTAGGGCGGCGTCATTTCCATCGTCGTCAGACGGATGAAGGTGAGCCGGTAGAAGATGAGCGTGATGATGCTGAGATAGAGGAGGCATCCCAGGAAATACATGCACAGCGCGACGAAGAGCACGATTTCGCGTGCGGCGAAGTCGGGTGCGAGCAGCGCGCCGAGCACCGATGCGGATTGCGTCGCCACCGCCGCGAGCAGCCATGCGCCGTTGATGCCGGTCTCGAGATCGGGCTTTTCGCGGCGGATGGTGACGGCCATGAAGAACGCGTACATGACCGCAAACCAAAGGATGAGCCCGAGAACCCAGAGCAGGCGCGCCGCGTCGCGCGCGCCGGCGACGAGCACAAGCTGTGTGCCGAGCACGCAGGTTCCGGCCACCAGGGTGAAGAAGCCCGGCCCGCGCGCGTGATCGACGAGGTCGGCGAGAATACGGCCCGGATGGCGCACAACGCGGATCAGCGTGAGCAGCCAGAGGACGGCGTAGAAGACGAGATTGAGCGCCAGCAGCGCCCACGCGATCGGCGCGAGGCCGAGGAGGCGCGCGGCGATCGAAACCACGCCGGTCGCCATCACGACGGCGAAGTAGGCCGGAAACAGCGAGGCGGCGGCGTTGGTGAGAATGCCCGCCAGGATCGCGATGGGCCGGCCGCCGGCCGCGCTCGGACTTGACGGCTTCATCGAGCGCGGCCCACGCGCATTGGCGCGCATCGCTCGCGCCGTCTGCCGCGCTCATCGACGTTCTCATGGCGCCGGGAGCCCATGCGCACGCCTTCCCGCGGACCGCGGCCGCTCTTCGTGCGCGCGCTCGCGCCCGCCTGGGCGCCGGGCCGGACACGATTTAAGCGCGAAGATGCGCGCGGCACAACGCGTCCGCGTGCCGCGCCCTCACTCCGCCGCCCGCGCCGCGTCGAATTGGAGGCGGGCGAGGCGGGCGTAGAGCTCGTTCCGCTGCACGAGTTCGGCGTGGCGGCCCTCGGCGACGATGCGGCCTTCGTCCATCACGACGATACGGTCGGCCTTGAGCACGGTCGCGAGGCGGTGTGCGATGATGAGCGTCGTGCGCCCCTTCATCACGCGGTCGAGCGCCAGCTGCACCGCGCGCTCGCTCTCGGCGTCGAGCGCGCTGGTGGCCTCGTCGAGCAGCAGGATCGCGGGATTGCGCAGGATCGCGCGCGCGATCGCGATGCGCTGGCGCTGGCCGCCCGAGAGACGCACGCCCTTTTCGCCGAGCTGGGAGGCGAAACCTCCCGGCAACGCGTCGATGAATTCGCGCGCGGCCGCCGTCTCGGCGGCGCGGCGGATCTCGTCCTCGCCGGCCTCGGGGCGGCCGAAGCGGATGTTCTCGGCGACGCTGCCGGAGAAGATCACGGGCTCCTGCGGCACCAGCGCCAGGCGTTGGCGGAAATCGGCGGGATCGGCCTCGGGCAGCGCCACGCCGTCGACGAGCACGCGGCCCTGCTGCGGATCGTAGAATCGGTAGACGAGCTGGAACACGGTCGTCTTGCCCGCGCCCGAAGGACCGACGAGCGCTACGGTTTCGCCCGGCTTCACCGCCAGCGAGAAATCGTAAAGCGCCGAGCGGTCGGGCCGCGCCGGATAGGTGAACGTGACGCGCTCGAAGGCGAGCGAGCCCTGCGGCGGCTGCGGCAGCGGCTTCGGCTTCGCCGGCGCCTTGATGCGCGGCTCGGTCTGGAGAAGCTGAAGCAGCCGTTCGGCGGCGCCGGCGGCGCGCTGGAGATCGCTATGGAACTCGGCCAGCGCGCCGATCGAGCTCGCGGCGAGGATCGCGTAGAAAAGGAAAGCCGTGAGCTGCCCCGCCGTGATGCGCCCCGTCAGAAGGTCGTTGCCGCCGATCCAGAGCACGAGGCCGACCGCGGCGAACACCGCGAAGAACACGCAGGCAAAGAACAACGCGCGCGCGCGGATGCGGTGCATCGCGGCGGCGAAGGCGTCGGACACGCGGCTTTCGAAGCGTTTGCGCTCGGCGCCTTCCTGCGTGAAGGCCTGGACGATGCGCATGCCCGAGAGCGTCTCGTCGATCTGGGCGCCCACGTCGCCGATGCGATCCTGGGTCAGGCGCGAGAGGCGGCGCACTTTGCGGCCGAACACGATCGCCGGCAGCACCACGAGCGGCACGACCAGCGCCGCGAGGCCGGTGAGCTTCGGGCTCGTCACCGCCATCAGGATCACGGCGCCGAAGAACATCAGAACGTTCCGCGCCGCCATCGAGGCCGAGGAGCCGAGGATGGTCTGGAGGAGCGTGGTGTCGTTGGTGAGGCGCGAGACGACCTCGCCGGTCGGCGTCGTCTCGAAGAAGGCCGGCTCGAGCCTGAGCACATTGGCGAAGACCGCGCGCTGGATGTCGGCGGCCACGCGCTCGCCGATCCAGTTGACGAGATAGGCGCGGAAATAGGTCGCCGTCGCCAGCATGGTGACGATGCCGAGCATGCCGAGCAGCGCCCAGTCGAGCGCCCGCCCGCCATGGGCGAAGCCGTTGTCGACCAGCCAGCGCAGGCCGATGCCGAAGGCCAGCATCGCGATCGAGGAGAGCACGAGCGCGGCCACCGCGCCCGCGATCTTGCCCTTGTAGGGGCCGAGAAAGCGCAGCAGCGGCCGGATGCGCGCGATTTCGGCGCGAGGCGGCGGAGTGGAGGCGAGGGTCAAAGCGCTTGTCGGGGCCTGTTAAGCAACACGAATCGCCGCACCGGGGGCGCCTTGCCTGCCCGGCGGGGCGCCGTTATATACCCGCCTTCCGCGGCGGAGACCTAGGATGAAAAAAGACACCCACCCCGATTACCACGAGATCAACGTGGTGATGACCGACGGCACGTCGTTCAAGACGCGCTCGACCTATGGCAAGCCCGGGGCCACGCTGAAGCTCGACATCGACCCGAAGTCGCACCCGGCCTGGACCGGCGTACACCGGCTGATGGACACGGGCGGCCAGCTCGCCAAGTTCAAGAACCGCTATCAGAACCTCGGCATCCCGCAGACGATGGGCACGGCCGCCGCCAAGGGCGCGGTCAACAAGCCCGAGAAGGCCAAGGCCAAGAAGGAAGCGGCTCCGGCCGCCGCCGAGGTCAAGCCGGCCGAGGCCAAGCCCGCCGCGGGAGCAAAGAAGGAAGAGAAGAAGAAGTAATCGCTCTTCCGCGCGCGTATATTGGAACGGCGCCTGCTGCGGCAGGCGCCGTTTTCGTTTTCGCGTTATGATGGGTGCGGGCACGGCGATCAGAGGAGCGCTCCTTGCCTCTCGCGTTCGTCACCGGCGGCACCGGGTTCCTGGGCCTCAATCTCGTCGAGCAGCTCGCGGCGCGCGGCTGGGAGATCGTGGCGCTGCACCGCCGAAGCTCCGATACGAGGCGCCTCGGCCGCTTTCCGGTGCGCCTCGCCGTGGGCGAGATCGGCGATCGCAAGGCGGTCGAGGCCGCGCTGCCCGAGGCCGCGGACGCGGTGTTTCACTGCGCCGCCAACACGACGATGTGGTCGCGCCGGTTCGATGAACAGGAGCGCGACAATGTCGGCGGCACGATCGCGGTGATCGGCGCCGCGCTCGCGCGCAAGGCCAAGCGCTTTGTTCATGTCTCGAGCGTCGCGGTCTACGGCCACGGGAACGCCGTCGTCACCGAGGCTTCGCCGCAGGTCGCGATGGATGGGCGCGGCTATGCGGGGAGCAAGCTGAGGGCGGAACGCGCGGTGAAGGCCGCGACGCGCGACGATGGCCTGCCCGGCATCGTCGTGAACCCAAGCCACATCGTCGGCCGCTACGACACGCATGGCTGGGCCCGCATGATCGAGATGACGGTGCGCGGCAAGATCCCCGGCGTGCCGCCGGGCGGCGGCTCGTTCTGCCACGCGGCGGCGGTGGCCGAGGCCATGATCGCCGCCGCCGAGCGCGGCAGGCTCGGGCAGTACTACCTCTTGGGCGGCGCCGAAGCGTCGTTTCTCGACGTATTCCGGATCATCGGCAAGCTCACCGGCAAGAAAGTACCGAAGCGCGCAATGCCGGCCGCGGCGCTCAAACTCTATGCGCGACTGGTCACGGGCATCGCGGCGATCACCGGACGCGAGCCTCGGATCACGCCCGACATCGCCGCGCTCGTCACGAGCGACACCCACGTCGACTCGGCGCGCGCCAAGGCGGAACTCGGCTACCGGTCGGTGGCGCTCGAAGCCATGCTCGCCGACGCCCATGGGTGGATGAAAGGTGAAGGATTGCTGGCGGCCTAGAAAAATGTCCGCCCTTGCCTTGCAGCCGCGGCTTGCGCCACGAGTCCGCTCGTGTGATATTTTCAAAAAATCGCAAGTGTCCGAGCGGACGCAACTTAGGGA
>JBKOUH010000453.1:0-7695 GCA_046723285.1 Pseudomonadota bacterium | reverse complement strand
ACCGCAACCTCGCCGGCCGTTGCGGGCGCATCGTGCGCCTGGCCGACGGCCATATCGTCGGCGACGAGCGACGCGCCATGGCCGCGGCCGCGCAGTGAAGGCGCTGGCGCTCGCGTTCACGCTGGCGCGCCGCGAGCTCCGCGGCGGCATCAAGGGATTCCGCATCGTGCTCGCGTGCCTGGCGCTCGGCGTCGCCGCCATCGCCGGCATCGGCTCGCTCTCGCGCGCGATCGAAGACGGCCTCGCGCGCGACGCGCGGAAGCTCCTGGGCGGCGACATCGCGTTTCAGCTGGTGCATCGCCCGGCCGGCGCCGCCGAGCTCGCCTGGCTCGCCGAGCGCGGCACGGTTTCGACCGTCGCCGAGCTGCGCGCGATGGCCTATGCGCACGGCAATGGCGGCGCATCGGCCGAGCCGGGCAAAGACCGGCTGCTGGTCGAGGTGAAGGGCGTCGATGCGCGCTATCCGTTATTCGGCGACGTCGAGGCGGACGGCAGGATTCTTGATTCGCGCGCGCTGGCTGAGAAGCTGGCGTCTCGGGACGGCAAATTTGGCGCACTCGTCGATCCGCTGCTGTTGACGCGGATTGGCTTGAAGCCTGGCGCGCTCCTCAAGATCGGCGGCATCCAGATCGAAATTCGCGGCACGCTCGAGCTTGAACCCGACCGCGCCACGCGCCTGTTCACGCTCGGCCCGCGCGTGCTCGTCTCTGAAGAAGCGCTCGCCGCGACCGGCCTCATCCAACCTGGCAGCCTCGTCTACTACCAGTATCGCTTGAAAACGGCGGCGGCGATGCCGCCCGCGGCAGCGATCGCCGCGGCCAAGACCGCGTTTCCCGAAGCGGGCTGGCGCATCCGCGGCACGGCCGAAGCGGCGCCGGGGCTCGACACGTTCCTGACGCGCCTCACGCTTTATCTCACGCTCGTCGGCCTCACCGCGCTCTTGGTCGGCGGGCTCGGCATATCGAGCGGCGTCAGGGCGTGGCTCGACGGGCGCACCGGCACCATCGCCACGTTGAAATGCCTGGGCGCGCCGGCCGCGCTGATCTTCGGCGTCTATCTGATCGAGGTACTGATCCTCGCCGGCATCGCGATCCTGGTCGGCCTCGCTGCCGGCACCGGGCTGCCGCTGCTGCTGGCCGGCCCGCTCGAATCGCTGCTGCCGGTGAAGCTCGAGATCTCGGTCTATCCGCTGCCGCTGCTGCTCGCCGCCGGCTTCGGCTTGCTCACGGTGCTCGCCTTCTCGCTGTGGGCGCTCGGCGCCGCGCGCGAAGTGTCGCCGGCGCTGCTGTTCCGCAGCACGGTGGCGCCGGTCGAGGCGCGGCCGCGGCGCTCTTATCTCGTGGCGACCGCGCTGTGCGCCGTCGCACTCGCGGCCCTCGCCATCGTCACCGCCACCGACCGCTTCATGGCCGGGCTTTTCGTGGCGGCGGTGATCGGCACCTTCGCGCTGTTCCAGGGCGGCGCCGTGCTCATCACGCGCACGGCGAAAATGGCGTCCCGGCGCGGCACGCGGCGCGCGGTGCTGCGCTTTGCGCTCGCCAATCTGCACCGACCGGGCTCGCCGGTGGCGCGCATCGTGCTGGCGCTGGGGCTCGGCGCCACGGTGCTGGTCACGATCGCGCTGCTCGAGGGTAATCTCGATCGTCAGCTCCGCGAGCAATTGCCCGAGCGGGCGCCGTCATTCTTCTTCATCGACATCCTGCCCAATCAGGTGGAGGCGTTCGATGCGGCGGTGAACGCCGTGCCCGGCGCCGCCGGCCTCGAGCGCACGCCGATGCTGCGCGGGCGCATCACGCGCATCAACAGCGTGCCGGTGGGGCAGGCGGCCGTGGCCGCGAACGTCCGCTGGGCGCTCGACAACGAGCGCGGCCTCACGTTTGCCGCGACGCCGCCCTCGGGCAGCGAGATCGTGGCCGGCAAATGGTGGCCGGCCGACTACAAGGGCGCGCCGCTGATCTCGTTCGACGCCAATCTCGCCGAAGGCATGGGCCTCAAAGTCGGCGACACGCTCACCTTCAACATCCTCGGGCGCGAGGTCAGCGCCACGATCGCCAATCTCCGCAAGATCCATTGGCGCTCGCTCGGCATCAATTTCACCGTGATCTTCGCGCCCGGCACGCTCGAAGGCGCGCCGCACAGCCACATCGCGGCCGTGCACGTGCCGCCCCAGGCGGAAACCGCGCTGCTGACGGCCGTCACCGACAAGCTGCCGAACGTCTCGGCCATCCGCGTGCGCGATGCGCTCGACCAGGCGGCGGGCGTGTTCGAGCAGGTGGGCTTCGCGGTGCGCGCGACGGCGATGGTGACGCTCGCGGCGGGCCTCCTGGTGCTGGCGGGCGCCGTCGCCGCTGGCCACCGGCGCCGCGTTTACGACGCCGTCGTCTTCAAGGTGCTGGGCGCCACGCGCCGGCGCGTGATGGGCGCGTTCCTGATCGAATACGGCCTCATCGGCCTGGCCACCGCGATCTTCGCCGCGATCCTGGGCGCCATCCTCGCCTGGGCGATCGTGACGCAAGTGATGAACGCGCCGTTCGCGTTGCTGCCGCAGACCGCCGCCGGCACCGCGCTTATTGCCGCCGCGATCGCGTTGGCCTTCGGCTTCTTCGGCATCTGGCGCGCGATGGGCCAGAAAGCCGCGCCGCTGCTCAGGAACGAGTAGAACTATTACTGAATTGAGCGCGACAAACCCCTATTGAATTCGCACCACCGCCATCATGCCGCTGGCATGATGCTCGCTGGCCGCGGCAAGGCGCGCTTCCGCGATGGGAAGCACCACGCCGGCCGCCGTTGCGCCGGCAAGAAACCGGCGCCGGCTCGGCGCGATCGAGGCATTGCCCACCGTCAAGCGAGCGTACACCCGGCGCTATTCGGCGGGAACGGCGCTGCTCCGCGGTGTTGCGCGCAGCTCGCCGATCGATTGACGCAGAATGCTCGCGGCTGAATAGAGGAAGAGCCCGGCCATGATCGCGGCCACTGCGAGATCGGGCCAGGCCGTGCCGGTGCCGAAGACGCCGGCAGCCGCCAGCATCACGGCGACGTTGCCGATCGCGTCGTTGCGGCTGCAGAGCCACACCGAGCGCACATTGGCGTCGCCGTCGCGGAAGCGATAGAGCAGCAGCGCCGCCGTCACGTTGACCGCGAGCGCCGCGGCGCCGACGGCGCCCATCACCACCGGCTCGGGCGTGCCGAGCACGAAGACGCGGTAGAGCGTGGCGCCCAGCACAAAGCTGCCCCTCAGCGCGAGGCTCGCGCCCTTGACGAGGGCCGCGGTCGCGCGCCAGCGGTCCGGCCGGCCGATCATGTAGAGCGTGAGCCCATAAGTCGCGGCGTCGGCGGCGAAATCCATTGCGTCGGCCTGGAGCGACATCGAATGGGCCAGTGCGCCCGCCACCACCTCGACCGCGAACATCGTGGCGTTGAGCGCGATGACGATCCAAAGGACGCGACGATAGCGCTCCGAGACGCCCTCGAAGCGTTCTCTGCTCGCGTGATGGCAGCAATGCGCACTCATGCCGGACCCATATCGTTGCAATGCGGGCAGCGGAAACATAGTTCCTACAGTCGTTGTAGGTTCAAGAGGCCCCGCATGCGGCAGGACACCATCGGCTTTCTCGCCCGCGAGACGGGAAGCAAGGTCCAGACGATCCGCTACTACGAGCAGATCGGCCTGCTCCCGGCGCCGGCGCGCACCGCCGGCAATCAGCGCGTCTACGGCAAGGCGCACCGCGACCGCCTGGCCTTCATCCGGCACGCGCGCGAGCTCGGTTTTCCGCTCGACGCGATCCGCGAGCTACTGGCGCTCGGCGACCGGCCCGATCAGCCCTGCGCCCGCGCCGACCGCATCGCCACCGCGCATCTCGCTCGGATCGAGCGCAAGATCGCGCAGCTCGAATCGCTGCGCGGCGAACTCGCCCGCATGGTCGCGCGCTGCCGCCGTGCCCAAAAGCGCGGCGAGGCGCGAATCTCGGAGTGCCGGGTCATCGAGGCCCTGGCCGATCATTCGCATGCGCACTGCCTTTCCGAGGCGCACGCCGAAGGCGCGAAATCGGCACGGTTCGGCGCCTGAGGCGCGCAAACGTTAACCGATTCGCCCCGTAGTCGCGTTCGGACGCTCGTCTCCCCCGACATTTCAATGGCTTGGGGCGGGACGCCGGCGGCTCTCGTAGCCTTGATTTTGGCGAATTCACCCCCAAAATAGCATCACGGATCAACTATAACCTCGTGACAGGAACAGAGGGTTCATCGATGGAATACCGCAATCAGCAGGGCGGCGTCGTAGTCGGGCGCGACCGGGCAACGGTCGGTGTCGATGCGGGCCTCCGGCAATACATGCTTAAGGTCTACAACTGGATGGCCTTGGGCTTGGCGCTCACGGGCGCGGTCGCCTTCGCGGTGATCAGCGTCGATGGGCTGCGCGAACTCTTCTTCGCGGTCGGCCGCACGGCCGCCGGCTATGTCGGCGTGAAGCTGACGGTGCTCGGCTGGGTCGCGCTGTTCGCGCCGGTCGTGCTCGTCTTCATCTTCTCGTTCCGGCTGCATTCCATGTCGGCGGCCTCGGCGCAGGGGCTGTTCTGGTTCTATGCGGCGCTGATGGGGCTTTCGCTGGCGCCGATCGTGTTCGTCTACACGGCGACGAGCGTGGCGAAGGTGTTCTTCATCACCGCCGCGATGTTCGGCGCGATGAGCCTCTGGGGCTACACGACCAAGCGCGATCTCACCGGAATGGGCAACTTCCTGATCATGGGCGTCATCGGCCTCCTGATCGCGATGATCGTCAACATCTTCCTCAAGAGCTCGGCGATGGGCTTCGCCATCTCGATCTTGGGCGTGCTGATCTTCACCGGCTTGACCGCCTACGACACACAGAAGATCAAGGGGATGTACGACGCTTCCGATGACGGCGAGACGATGACGAAGAAGGGCATCCTGGGCGCCCTCAATCTCTATCTCGACTTCATTAACATCTTCATCTTCCTGCTGCAGCTCATGGGCGCGCGCAAAGACTGACGCGGCGCCAGGAGCTCGACGAAACAGCGCCCGGAGCGGCAACGCTCCGGGCGCTTTCGTTTTCCGCATGGGCTTGAGTTAGATCAAGGCACCCCCTGCGGATCGCGCGCAACTTCGCTGCTGAGAGGGATTTCTCAGCAGAGCGAAGCGATGTCAGGTCCAAGATCGACGCGCCCGGCCGCAGCGGCCAGCACCCCACGAAGACGCGACGCCTCTCGGCGGCGCTGGCTCGGCGCAGCGATCGCCGTCTTCATGGCGCTCGTGCCCGCGGCGGCGATCCGCGCCGAGACCGCGCCGCCGCCGGCCTCGCCGCCCACGGCGACCCCGCCGCCCGACCATGTCTGGACGGCCGAGGCGCTCGACAAGCTTACGGCGCGCATCGCGCTCTATCCCGACGCGCTGATCGCGCAGATCCTTCCCGCCGCGACGATTCCTCTGCAAGTGGTCGAGGCGGCGCGTTGGCTCGAAGCCAAGAAAAGCGTCGCCGACGGCGACAAGCAGGAATGGGATCCGAGCATCAAGGCGCTGCTGCGCTATCCGCCCGTGCTCAAGATGATGAACGACGATCTGCGCTGGACCGACGAGCTCGGCCTCGCGTTCGTCGCCCAGCCCGAAGACGTGCTGCAATCCATCCAGCGCCTGCGCCGTCAGGCGCAGGCGCTCGGCAATCTGAAGCCGACGCCGCGCCAGCGCGTCATCGTCGATCCCGACAGCATGATCGTGATCGCGCCGCCCGAGGCCGAGCCCACGATGGTCTACATCCCGGTCTACGATCCGATGATGGTGTTCTACGAGCCGCCGCCGCCCAGCGGCTTCTGGATCACGTTCGACGTCGGCTTTCCGCTCGGCGTCTGGATCGACACCGGCATCTACTGGCCGAGCTGGCGCGTCGTCTACGGCGGCTGGGGCTACGATTGGGGGTGGGGCGACGTTTATGGCGGCTGCTGCCGAGGGATCGTCTACAGCTACACGCCCACGATCCACAACCGCCGTCTTTCCATCGATAGGTCCCGCTTCTGGCGTCCGCGCCAAATCGGCGATCGCCGGCGCACGCCCTATATGCGCAGCCCCACTCCGCCGCGGCCCTCGGCCGACGACATCTCGCGCGGCCGCTTTTCGCCGCGCACGACGCCGCGGACCCAGACGCGCACGCCGACGCCGAAACCGGGAATGACCAACATCCAGCGCCGGCCGATCACCGAGCGCAACGTCCAGCGCGGGCGCGAAAGCCTGCAGCGCACGCCGACGCTGCGCCGCCCCGAGACGCGCACGCCGCCGACGCGCTTCACGCCTCGCACGCCGACGACGCGCACGCCGACACTGCGTCAACCGAGCTTCACGCCGCGCACGCAGCGTTCGAGCCCGAGCTTCACCCCGCGCTCGCGCCCCGACACGCAGAAGTACACGACGCGCGGCCGCGAATCGCGCTCGACCGTGGCGCCCAAGAGCGCGCCGCAGAAGAGCGCGCCGCAGCAGCGCCGCGAGGCGCCGAAATCGAGCGCGCCGCAGCGATCGCCCGACAGCGGGAGGAAGCGATGACCACCGCCGCCCGTTCCCGTTTCCGCACTCACGCCGCCGCCCCTCGGGCGCAAATGGAGACCGCCATGCCCCGTTCCTTGACCGCGTTTTCCTGCACGCGGATCCTTGCCGTCGCGCTGCTCGGCGCCGGCATCGTCGCCGCGCCGCTGGCGCTGGCGCCGCCCGCCTGGGCCGAGACGGCGCAGCCGGCGAAACCAAAGATCGAGCCGCAATCCTTCGCCACCGCGGCCGAAGCGGCGCGGGCGATGATCGACGCGTCCAAGGCCGGGGACAAAGCCGCGCTGTTGCGCATCTTCGGCTCGGGCGGCGAGGAGCTCGTCAATTCGGGCGACGATGTCGCGGATCGCCGCGGCATGCAGGAATTGGCCGAAGCCGCCGCGAAGGCGATGAGCTTGGTCGAGGATACGCCGGGCCGCGTTGTCGTCGTGGTGGGTGCGCAGAGCTGGCCGATGCCGATCCCGATCGTGAAGCGCGGCGAGGGCTGGGTGTTCGACGTCGCTGTGGGCAAGGACGAGGTCCTGACCCGGCGGGTCGGCGAGAACGAACTCACCACCATCGACGTGATGAACGCCTTCGTCGCGGCGCAGCAGCAATACGCCTCGGTCGACCGCGAGGGCGACGGCATCAAGCAATATGCACGCCGGATCAAGAGCCGGCCGGGCAAGCGCGACGGGCTCTATTGGGAGACCAAGGACGGCGATGAGCTGAGCCCGTTGGGCGAACTCGTCGCCGAGGCCGAATCGGAAGGCTATCAGCCCGGCTATCGCCTCTCTCGGCGCAACCAGCCCTATTACGGCTACTACTTCAAGATGATGACGCGCCAAGGCGCGGCCGCGCCCGGCGGCAGCTACAGCTACATCGTCAACGGCCGCATGATCTCGGGATTCGCCATGGTCGCCTATCCGGCGCAGTGGGGGAATTCCGGCATCATGACCTTCGTCGTGAACCACCAGGGCGTCGTGTTCCAGAAGAATCTCGGCGCGCGCACGGCCGAGATCGCCGGCAACATGGTCGAATACAATCCCGATGCGAGCTGGGAGCGGGTGAAAGAGTGAGGCGCGCGAACTCGGCTCTGGATGCCCAGAGGCGCGCCCTGCGCGCGCCTACGCGATCCGGGATCAAACCCGCCGGAACAGCGCCACGGCGAAC